>DATKHW010000721.1:0-6942 GCA_035546275.1 Gemmataceae bacterium | reverse complement strand
ACGCCGACAGCATATATGGATGGTTGGAGCATTCGGAAACTTATCCAGAGATCAGTGGTCCTCTCTATCCGCCGATTGAGGCGTTCTACACCTATCCGCTGGGTTTACTGAAGCCATTTCCGGCTTACCGGATCGCCCAGGCCATCAATTTGCTGCTGACGTTCGCCGTCGGTTTCCTGGTCTGGATGCTGACGCGCGGCCGGATTTGGGCGGCCGTCGGCGTCGCCGCCGCCGTGGCTTGGCCCGGCTATTACGGCGCGTTAGCGCTGGCGCAAAACCCACTGCTGACTCTGACGTTGCTGATGCTAGGGTGGCTGCTTGTGTCGCGGAACCATCCCTGGCTGGGCGGCTTCGTGTGGGGGTTCCTGGCGTTCAAGCCGGTCTGGGCCGCGGCGTTTTTGCTCGCACCGCTGCTGTCGGGCCGGTGGCGCGTCTGCGTCGCCATGCTGCTCACCGCTGCAGGCCTGGTCTTGCTGACGCTGCCGTTCGTCGGCTGGCGGCCCTGGTTCGACTGGCTCGAAATCGGCCGCATCGCGTCGGCCGATTACGCCATGTCCGAGAATTGGATTTTTCTCAGCCGTGATTTGCAGGGATTGCCGCGCCGCTGGCTGTCGTTCAGCGACGGCAACGCGACCAACGCCGGGGACCCGTTAATCAATATTATCGGATGGGGATTGTGGCTTATGGTGCTCGCGGCGACGATCGGCGTGGCTTTGTGGCGTCGGCGGCAGCCGGCCGGGACGGACGGGCCGGCGATCGCGTTCCTCATGCTGGGCGCATTCTGGAGTTGCTATCACTTCATGTATTACGACGTACTCACGGCGATGTTGCCGATCTGCCTTTTGTGCGCCGAGCCGGGTCGCTTCTTCCGGTCCGCCTCGGCGGCTCGTCCCGGTCACGGCAGCTGGCCGTGGAACATCGCTGTCGTCGCTACGATTGCGCTGTTCCTGATTCTGCCCCATGTCGCCGACAGTTTGGAACTGATGACTGGCAAAGCGCACAACCTGATCCACACTCCGCCCATCGACGCGCTTTGCCTGCTGGCCCTGTGGGCGTTATGCGGTTGGCGGTGGTTGCGCCAAAGGAATGCGGTCGGCGCTAACGGCGCAGTCTCCTCCAAGCCGACGTCAATCGTTGCCGGCCCAGGCGCTGACGTTCTCCAGGTCGCCGCGGGCGCCGACGAATCGCAGCCAATCGCGACGGACAATATCCGCATAGCCAAGAGTGAAGCATAACACGCGCTGACAAAACGCGTCCGGGTCGACCAGTTCGGCCAGCGGATTGGCCGGACCGACGGCGCGCAGGGCGGCGCGGGCGTGGATGCGGACCAGGATTTGAGCCTGCACGCGCAGGGCGTCGGCTAGCAGCGCGGGGGACTTCAGCGACCGGGTATCGACCCGAGCATCCGCCGGTCCGATCTCGCGCGCTTGGAACGACATGCCCTGATCGACGGCGAAGCCCAAATGACCGCTGCTGGCCGCCATCGACGCCCTCGCCGCCGTGATGACTCGCTCAGCCCGCCCTAGCACATCGGCGGCTCGCTTCCGGCAAATGTCATAGGCCGAAGGCCGGCCCTCTTTGAATTCCAGCAAAACATTGCGACCGTCCGCGCTGCCCTTGCCGGATAATAAGAGGACGTAACGCAGGCGGCCCATGCTGCCGATGCCCGAGACGCGGCCGCAGACGTCCTCAACGCGGTAGTAGTCCGTGTCGCCCGGCGCCGACCGGCGCCGCAGGTAGTCGGCCAGCAAGCGCTCTGCAAGGGCGCGCTCGTCGTCCGGCAAATTGAAGTAGCGAGGCGATCGCAACAGGCGGCGGCCCTTGTCGGCTTGCTCCGTCAAGCGTTCGATGAACGCCGTGCGCTTCGCAGCAGCCGCGGCGTGAACCAACTCGTCCACAGGACCACAGCCTGCGGGATGCGACTCGCTCACATCAAAGTCCGGCGCCCGGCCCTTTCTTATTAAGTGCGTCAAGCTATCCGCATAAGCACCCACGGCCGCAAGCGACGCCTGCACCGCCTCCGCCAGCGTATCGCCGCGCTCCCGCGCCGCCAAATGCCAGCTCACGGCCGCCCGGCACACGTCGAAGTCGAAGCGGCCGGTCGTCGTCTCGTCGAAATCGTTGACGTCGTAGTGGACGGCGTTGTCATCCGCCTTGAACGATCCGTAATTCTCGCTGTGTATATCGCCGACGATGTCCAGCTCCGGGCCTTCGCCGGTGAACAGCGGCAACGGATCGTGGGCCTTTTCCAGCACGTCGCGGGCGAACAGGTGGAACGTGCCGCGCAGAAAGGCGAGCGGCCCCTCGGCCATGCGGGCGATCTTGAAGCGGATCAACTCCGGATTGCGCCGAGCGAAGGGACGATTGAAATCCATGAATTCTTGGATGGCGTCGCGCATGGGAGCCATTCTACGACTTGGCCGGGTCGCAAGGGCGCCGCAATATCAATCGCGTCGCCTCCGGCCGGCAACGGAACCGCAGCGGGTGATCACCGCCGAGGCCGCGACTGACATGCATCACCGTCGGCGGCTCGTCGAAGACGCCGCAGTCGTACCGGCGTCCGTAGCGGCTCGGCACCAGGATGGCGCCGACCAGCGGCAGCCGAACCTGACCGCCGTGGACATGGCCCGCCAGCATCAGATCGACGCCGGCTCGCTGCGCCCACCGGATGTTGTCGGGCGTGTGACTCAAACACAACCGGAACGGCGCGGCCGGACAGGCGGAAAGGTCAGGCCCCGGCCGGAACCACGGCGCCTCCTGACCGATCACCACGAGCGGCTCGCCGCGCAAATCGATTTGCTCCCAGCTGTTGCCGACGAGCCGCATGCCGATGCGCCGCAGGCGCCGGCGCACCTTGTCCGGGGCGTACCAGGCGTCGTGATTGCCTAGGATGGCGAACGCAGCCGTCTTGCAGCGCAGTTTCCCCAGCACCGGTGCGATCCATCGTATGTAGGCCACGCCGTCCGCCATGTCGCCAGTGACGGCGATCAGATCCGGCGCCCAGGCGGCGCAGCGGTCCATCACCGCGCGGAACCAGGCGCGGTCCGGCGTGCCGCACAAATGCAGATCGCTTAAGTGAAGAATGCTAAGGCCGTCCCACGCCGCCGGCAGACGCGGCAAATGCAGGGTGCGCTCTAGGTATTCGACCGTAAGCGCCTCGTTAAACGGCAGCCGCGCTTGCAGGCCGTTCCGTCCGACGCCGGCGGGCGGCCCGCCCAGCTGTTTGACGATATCCACGATCTCGGATTCCTCTTTTCCTAGCGCGGGCGGCGGCTTGCGCAGACGCCGCCGCAGCAGGTCCGCCGGCAGCAGCACGAATGCCGCAAACCAGCAAAGCACGACGTACACCGTCAGCGCCGCGTTGCCGAAAGAGTCGAAGAGAAACAGGCTGGACAGAAACGGTCCCGCCGCCCACCAGAGCAAAGCTGGAAAGATCGCCACCAGCAGGCCGTGGAGCAGATGAATCAGGTCGGACATCCAGCGCGGCAGGGGGAGGCCGTAAAACCAGTTATGGCTCAGCACCATCAAAACCAAATGGCCCAGGCAGGCCGCTGCGAAAAGTAAGAACATGGCAATCTGAATTATGCAAACTGCGGCGAGCTGCGGGCGTCAAGCCCCGGGGTGTGCAATCGGCGACTGCACCTTCCCTATGGGGGCGACGCCCCCGGCTAGCCGGACAGAGGATTGTTACTTCACTTCCGAGGCCGTCCCTTGCTTCTCGGGTTTCGAGGGCGCCGGCTTGCCGTCGCTGGCGAACGTCAGCGCATTCAGGAGTTGATCCACCCGAAAAGGCTTGAAAAGCACGTATTGCAGGCCGTCCTGGCGCGCCTTGACGAGCGTATGACTGGGATCGTAACCGTAGGAGGTCATGAGGATCATGCGGGCCTGCGGCTGGGCGGTTCGCAATTTGCAGTAGGCCTCGTAGCCAGGCACATCGGGCAGACGGATGTCCGCCAATATGACGTCGTAGGAGCCGAGCCGGGCCATGGTCAGCGCCTCCTTGCCGTCGCGCGCGGTCTCGACCACGCACCCCCAGCGGCCGAGCAGACCGTGGGCCGCCCGGCGGACGCGCTCGTCGTCGTCGGCGACCAGGACGCGCAATCCTTTGGGCATGACCGGCCCGCGCGGTTGCAGCGTCGTCGGTGGTCTTAGCGGCGCCAGGTCTTCTCCGACTTTCTGAATGCTCTGCTTGATCGATCGCGCTGCGGCCAGAATCTTGCGCAGCTTGTCGGCGATCTCCGGCTCATGGCCAATGTAGCGTTCCAATACGGATGCAGCGTCAGCCAGGATTTCGTCCACCGGCAGCGCCACTTCGCGGTTGACCGCCTCGATCGACTGCGTCGCCGTCGAGCTCTTCTCGGCCGACAGCAGGTCGAGCGTATGGAGCGCTGCCGCGATTTCGTAGCTGAAAATCTCCGCGAATTGCAGGTCGTCTTCGGTGAAGTGATTCGGCTCTTGGCTCTCCACGTTGAATGTGCCGATGACCTGGTCCTGATGGATCAGCGGAACGGTCAGCGAGCTGCGCGCCCCGGGCGCTCCCGGCAAGTAGAGGGGATCGAGCTGCGTATCGGTGCAGAGATATCCTTTGCCTATCGCGGCGACATAGCCGGTGAGGCCGTTGCCTTCCGGTGCGGGAATCAGCTCCCGATTGGCCGCTTCCGGCGCCATTCCCTCCTGGATGAGCAGTTCCAACTTGCCGGTTTGGCGATCGAGGACGCGAATCTCGATGACGTTGTAATGCAGCAGGTCGCGCGTGAAACGACGGATGTTGGATTTGAGCAATTCAATGCGTTCCGGCGCGCTCATGTCGGCGAGCTGTTCCGGCGCCAGGGCCGCCAGCGCCCGGCCGGCTTCGTGCAGGGCGTCGAGCTTCTGCCGCTGTACGACGGTGTGCGTGACGTCGCGGGCCAGAACCAGCAGCATCGGCCCGGAGCTAGGCGGCCGCTCCAGCGTGGTGACGTGGAGGTCGATGAAGCGGTTGCCGCGACAGACAAGGCAGGTCGTCACGGGCGGCGCTGCGGCGCTGCAGTCGTGCTGGGAATCGCGCACAGCCAGCGCTGTGTGAAATGGGCAATATTCGGGACCCAACACGTCCGGTGAGCCGAGGGCCTCGTAAAAGCCGCGTCCTGTCGTGTCGCCGCCGCACCAGCTTTGGAAGGCGGGGTTGGCCCAGCGGATCTTGAGGTCGAAGTCTACCAGCGCGACGCCTTCCGGGACCGTCGCCAGGATCTGCTGCGCCGTCAGCAATCGGCGGGCGGATTCCAGGAGCGTCGGATTGGAGGGACTGCTGAGGACGGCGTCGAACCGCTCTTTGCCGAGCACTTCCAGGGCGTCGGCGATGGTTTCGACGGGCACGGCCTCGGCCTCGGGCCATCGGCGCAGCCAGTCCGCAGCGGCCGCACCGGTTTCTCCCAGGACAAGGATGCGAGGTCGGTCGGACACCGGGACGCGGCCCTCGGGTCAAGGTGGCTTAGTCGTCAATCACCGTGGATTATAAGACCGACCGTAAAGGCCTACAAGCGGACAGGCGAGCGGCGCCGCGCCAACCCGCCGGCGATCGCTGCACCGGCGGGTTGACGCCGCGCCGCTCGCCCGCGATTGTCACGCCGGGGTCGGGCGGAATTTTCGCGGTCGGCCGTACGGCAACCATTCGGTCACATACAAATCGCCGTTGCCGGCCACGGTCAGCGCATGCGGCGCCCCGAACAGCTCGGGCCGATCCTTCACGTCCTTCACGCCGGCGCCGTCGCCCATCCGCGTCATGATCCTGTCGTCGGCGTCCAGGATCGTCACGCGCGAGCCGAGTTCCGGCACATAGAGCTGGCCCTCGTGCTGATAGAAGCAGCACGGCAGGCGGTAGTCGGGCAGCGTTCGCTTGTATTCCAGATCCATCGAGTAGATTTCCACGCGGTTGTTGGCCCGGTCGGCCACGTAGATTTCCGGCTCCTTCTTGAGCGTGCTGATCCAGATGCCGTGGCAGGTGTTGAATTTGCCATGATCCTTTCCCGGTCCGCCGATAGTCTTGATGTGCTTGAAATCCTTGTCGAAGCGGTACAGGAGCTGGCTGCCGTAGCCGTCCACGACGTAGATGTCGCCGTTGGCCGCCACGCAAAGGTCGGTTGGGTTGGTGAAATCGAACTTCTGGCGCGTCTCGTTTTCCTTTTCGACATTGCCGATCGTGTACAGGACCCGGCCCTGGAGGTCGGTCTTATAGACGCGGGCGCCGATTTTCGGTGCGTCCTTGGGCGCGGCGACGTTCTCGGTCCAGTACAGGTATTCGCCGTCGGCTTCCTTGTTCCAGTAAAGGCCGTGGGCGGTGGCCGCGATCTGATCGGGCCTGTAACCGATCTTGTCGCCGAAATCCTTGCTCCACGTTTCCTGCAGCTTTCCGTCTTTGTCGAAGATGGCGACGCAGGGGCTGGCCGATCGCGATGTGACAAAAACGCGGTCCTTGGAATCGACCACGAGGGCGCAGCCGAAGCCGTAAGTCATCCCGGTCGGTAGTTTGCCCCAATCCTGATCCAGTGTATACGTTGCCTTGCCCTGGCCGATCGTGACCGGCTTGCTCGGCTCATCGGCCCGGGCGGCGCCGAGGGCCAGCGCTCCAGCCGTCGCCCCGGCGGCGGCGAGGAAATCGCGGCGGGTCACTTTGCGCGGGAACAGATACTCTTGGTCGCTCATGAAGACGTCTCCTCGTGATGGGTGCAGGGGGCCGCTCCATGTTCTCTCGCCGATGGCCCAAGGTCAAGGAATTCTTGGCAGTCGCGGCAGAGGCCGCTGATTTTATCGCCGCCTCTCGCATTGCCGCAATTTTCCAGCAATTGATGATTGACACCCGGCGCAACTCCGTGTACCTGTAAATAATCCCCACCTGTTTTCGGGACTACCCGCACCTAGAGGACTGCTCCGTGAATTCCACCGAAAAGATCGCTGTTTCCCGCC
>DATKHW010000720.1:0-3339 GCA_035546275.1 Gemmataceae bacterium | reverse complement strand
CGCAGCCCCGGCGCATCTTGGCCGACGGGGCCCGGACGCGGTTAAAGGATCATTCCTTCCCGGGCGCGGAGGAATGCGCGCCGCGTTCCTGATCCAGCAACGCCTGCTTACGCTTCAAACCCCACCGGTAGCCGCCCAGGCCGCCGCCCTCGCGCAACACCCGATGGCACGGAATCAGCACGGCCACTGGATTCGTCGCGCAGGCGCGGGCCACCGCCCGCGCCGCCGTCGGTTGGCCCAGCGCCCTGGCAATCTCCGAATAGCTCTTTGTTCCGCCGTAGGGAATGGCCAGCAATTCCTGCCAGACGCGCCGCTGGAATGCCGTGGCGCGCACGTCGATCGGCAGATTCAGATGCGGCAGCCGGCCGTTCAGATGGCTGAGCAATTCGTCGGCCCACGGATTGAGTCCGGCGTCGTCGCGGCCGATTTCCGCCGCGGGATACTCGGCCCGCAAGGCGGCTTCCAGCGGCGCGTCCTCGTCGCCCAGGCAGACGCTGCACACGCCGCGTTCCGTCGCCGCCAGCAGCAGCCGGCCCAGCGGGCAGTCCACGAGGGTGTAGTGAATCTTCACGGCGACGCCGCCGCGCTGATACACGGCCGGCGTCATGCCGAGCTGGCCGGATGAGCGCTCGTACAAACGGCTGGTCGATCCGTAGCCGGCTTCCAACAGGGCCATGGTCACGGTCCTCCGCTCTTTGAGCCGGGCCTTGAGCTGGCCGAGGCGGCAGGCGTCGGCGTACTCGCGCGGCGTGATTCCGGTGATGCGCTTGAACAATCGTTGCAGGTGCGCCGGACTGATCCCGGCGATCTCGCCGAGGGCAGCCAGCGTCAGCGGCGTTTCCAGATTGGATTCGATATAGCGGCAGGTGCGGCGAATTGCCTCCACGTGGATTTCGCCGACCGCGTCTCCGTTCCTCGACATCGCTTGCACCTCCAGCAGCGAGCATAAGGCGGTGGCGCGGGAGGCGTCTATCCGATTCTTGCGCCGCATGGATTTTCTGCAACAACGGCGTCTCTGGACTGCGGGGGCGTCGCCCGGTTACACTCTGCAGGCGACAGGGAATGGACGCGAGGGCCGATTTATGGCAAGCGACGAACGGATTCACCGGAACGGCGGCCGCTCGGCGGCCGGTATAGCTAACGATGCCAAGGCCGCGACTCTCCTGCCGAAAGACGTGTCTTTCCGGCAGCGGTTGAGCGAGATCCGTCGCGACGGCGAACGGCATCATGGCGGCCTGTTGCACTTCTTCATTTGTGTCGCGATCCTGATATGCTGCATTGTGGGGCTCAAGGTGGTGGGCGAGATTATTATTAGAGCCTGCATTGATGTGTGGATGCCAAAGGGGTTTGGTTTGGGGCCCTGACAGTCGCCTCGCCCGTCTACCGCGCGAGCCGTAGGATAATCCGGGTCGCCCGCACCCCACGCTCGCGGCCGCCATGAACCCGACTTCCCCCATCCGCATTGGCGTCGTCACCGTCTCCGACCGGGCCAGCCGCGGCGTCTACGAGGACCTCGGCGGCCCCGCCATCCGCGCTTGCCTAAGCGATATCCTCTCCTGCCCGTGGGAGCCGGTCGCCCGGCTCATCCCTGACGAGCGGCCGGGGATCGAAGCGACCTTGACGGAGTTGTGCGACCGGGAAAACTGCTGCCTCGTCGTGACCACCGGGGGCACGGGGCCGGCCAAGCGCGACGTGACGCCGGAAGCGACCGAAGCGGTCTGCGACAAGCTGCTGGACGGCTTCGGCGAATTGATGCGGGCGGTTTCGCTGAAGGTGGTGCCGACGGCCATCCTGTCGCGGCAAATCGCCGGGATGCGCGGCCGCTCGCTGATCGTCAATCTGCCGGGCAAACCCAGCGCTATCCGCGATTGCCTGCTGGCGGTGTTCCCGGCGATTCCCTACTGCATCGACCTCATCGAGGGGCCGTATCTGACGACGAACGAGGCCGTCGTCAAGGCGTTTCGGCCGAAATCGTGAAGAGGGAGTAGGGAGAGAGGGAATAGGGAGCAGAGAAGAGACAAGACAAACGCCCGCTTGTTTGTCCTCGTTCCCAGGCTCCGCCTGGGAACGCACTGCCCGGCAGGCTCTGCCTGCCGGATCATGCAGACGCGAGGCGGAGCCTTGCCGGCGGTCCGCTCCCAGGCAGAGCCTGGGAGCGAGAAGAAGAAGGGGGAGCGGGGAGCAGAGAAAAGACAAGACAAACGCCGGCCGGTGCGTTACGCTATTCCCTGCCGCCTGATCCCTGTTCCCTCCCGCCGGAGCAACGACAGCCATGCACCGACGACCGCTCGCCAGCTGGATTCTTCCGACCCTATGCGGCCTGCTGAGCGCCGCCTCCGCCGGCGCCGCCGACGATTGGCCGCGCTTCCGCGGACCCAACGGCACGGGCGTCTCCGCCGACACGGATGTGCCTGTGCAGTGGTCCGCCGCGCAAGGCATCCTGTGGAAGGTCCCCGTCCCCGGCCGCGGCAATTCGTCGCCGATCATCTGGGGCGACAAGCTGTTCATCCAGTCGTCCGCTGCCGACGCCTCGGAGCGCTGGCTGCTCTGCTTCAACGCCGTCACCGGCGAACTGCTCTGGAAACGCCCCGCCCCCGGCGGGACCTTCGCCAAGCTCAACCCCAACAACAGCTACGCCTCCTCCACCCCGGCCACGGACGGCGAACGCGTCTACGCCGTTTTCTGGGACGGCAAGAACCTGTCCCTCACCGCCTGCAATTTCAAAGGCGAGCCGGTCTGGACGCGCGACCTCGGCAGCTACGAGAGCGAGCACGGCGCCGGCATTTCGCCGATGATCTACGACGGCCGGGTGTACGTGGCCGACGACCAGGGGGACCGCTACGAAACGACCGCCGTCTCGGCCGTGATGGCCTTCAACGCCAAGGACGGGACAGACGCCTGGAAGGCGACGCGCAAGTCGTTCCGCGCTTCCTACTCGACGCCGTTTATTCTGGAGTCCGAAAAGGGCAAACCGGAGCTGATCGTGGCCAGCACGGCCGGCGTCACGAGCTACGACCCGGCCGGCGGCGCCGAGAACTGGAAATACACCTGGAGCTTTTCGACGCACCCGCTGCGGACCGTGGCGTCGCCGATCGCGGCGGCCGGCCTGGTCATCGCCAACGCCGGGGAGGGCGGCAAGGGCCGCAGCCTCATCGCCGTCAAACCGGGCCAAGGCGACGTCACCGCGACGAACCTGGTTTGGGGAGATGAAAAGTCGTTTTCCTATGTGCCGACGTTGCTCGCTTCCGGCGACTCCCTCTTCTGCGTTAACGACGACGGCTTCGCCTCGTGCCACGACGCCAAGACCGGCGAGGAGAAGTGGACGAAACGGCTCAACGG
>DATKHW010000719.1:0-9841 GCA_035546275.1 Gemmataceae bacterium | reverse complement strand
CGTATCCAATCCTTCGATGTCTCGGAGAAGCAAGACGGTACGGTACATCTCAGGAAGCCGGCCGATGCACTGCTGCACCAGCTCGCGCGTCTCCTGCCGCTGAAGGATGGTTCCCGACGTTTCCTGCCAGGGCTGCGGCGGAATAAGCTGGTGCTCGTCGTCGCCGAAGTGAGGCAGCCAGTCCTCGATCGACCGCTCCGGCCGGCGTCGCCGGCTGCGCAGCCGGCCCAGCGCGGCGTTGACGGCGATGCGGTGCAGCCAGGTGCTTAGAAGCGAGCGCCCCGCAAACCGTTCGATTTCCTTGAAAGCGGAAAGGAACGCCTCCTGAACCGCGTCCTGGGCGTCCTCTTCGTTCTTGAGGATGCGCCGGGCGACGACCAGCAGCTTGCCGCAGTACATGCGCACGCACGCATCAAAGGCGTCCTCGTCGCCGGCCTGCATCCGCGCCAGCAAGGTCGCCTCGTCGGGGGCCGTCCCCGATCGGTTGGTGGGGGCCATGCCTTCCATAACAGAAGAGTCTACCGCACGTCCCAGTGGCTGACAAGAACGCCGCCGGCCGACCTGGCGTTTCCAACCCCTTGCCGCGTCGCTATAAAGGGATGGACCCTCGTTCGCCGAACGACGCCTTTGCCGGAGGTCGTTTATCCGTGACGCCGAAAGAAGTGCTGGCCCTCATCCGGGAGAAAGAAGTCCGCGCCGTCGATTTGCGTTTCATGGACTTTCCCGGTTTGTGGCAGCACTTCACCATCCCCGCCGAGGAACTGGATGAACAAACCTTCGAGGAGGGAAAGGGATTCGACGGCTCCAGCATCCGCGGCTGGGTGGCAATCAACGAATCCGACATGCTGGTCAAGCCGGCCCCGGATACGGCGTTCATCGATCCGTTTTGCAAGGACAAAACGCTGACGATGATCTGCAATATCCACGACCCCCTCACCGGCGAAGAGTACACACGCGACCCCCGCAACGTCGCCCGCAAGGCCGCCAACTACCTCAAATCCAGCGGCGTGGCCGATACTGCCTTTTTCGGTCCGGAAGTCGAGTTCTTCGTCTTCGACGACGTTCGCTACGACCAGACGCAGCACTCCGGCTATTATTTTCTCGACAGCGTCGAAGGCGCCTGGAACACTGGCCGCGACGAAAAACCAAACCTCGGCTACAAGCTCCGCTACAAGGAAGGCCATTTCCCCTGTCCGCCGTCCGACGCGCTGAACGATTTGCGCTCCGAAATGATGCTCACCATGATCGAGTGCGGCCTCAAGGTGGAGGCGCAGCACCACGAGGTGGCGTCCGGCGGGCAGGGCGAGATCGACATGCGCTACGCCCCGCTCGTCGAAATGGCGGACAACGTCCTCAAGTACAAGTACATCGTGAAGAACGTGGCTCGCAAACATGGGAAGACGGCCACATTCATGCCCAAGCCGATCTTTCTGGACAACGGATCGGGAATGCACGTCCACATGTCCTTGTGGAAAGAAGGCAAAAACCTCTTCGCCGGCTCCGGCTACGCCGGCCTGACGGAGACGGCCCTTCACGCCATCGGCGGCTTGCTCCGTCACGCCCCTGCATTGTGCGCGATTACCAACCCCACTACCAACAGTTACAAGCGTCTGGTTCCCGGCTACGAGGCGCCGATCAATCTCGCCTACAGCCGGCGCAACCGCTCGGCCGCCGTCCGCATTCCGGTCTACTCTCCCAGCCACCGGGCCAAGCGGCTGGAGTTCCGCCTGCCCGACGGGTCCAGCAACCCCTATCTCGCCTTCGCCGCCGTCCTCATGGCCATGCTCGACGGCGTCAAGAACAAGATCCGCCCTGGTGAGCCGCTGGACAAGGACATTTACGACCTGGAACCGGAGGAATTGGCCAAGGTCCCCAAAACGCCGGCGTCGCTGGACGAGGCGCTGACGTGCCTGGAGAAGGACCAGGAGTTCCTCCTTCAGGGCGACGTGTTCACGGACGACGTCATCAGTACCTGGATCTGGTACAAGCGCGAAAAGGAAGTCGAAGCCATTCGCCTGCGTCCGCATCCCTATGAGTTCGCTCTCTATTACGACATCTAGTAGGGCGGGGCGACCCCGCCCCTACGGGCACCGGCCGGCCCCTCTCCCCGGCCCAAGAAAGACCGAGGAAAGTGCAGAAATGAGTGAATCGATCCGTCAGCAGGCCGTCCGGGCCGTCGTCACGACCGAGTACCCGCTGGAACACGTGGATTTCAAAAAGGAACACGTCAAGGACCTTTACGGGATTCACGTGTTCAATGAGTTCGTGCAAAAGGAGAAGCTGCCCAAGGCGATCTTCAAAGCGCTGCAAAAGACCATCAAGCACGGGGCGCCGCTCGACCCCACCGTGGCCGACGCCGTCGCCTCCGCCATGAAAGACTGGGCCATCGAGAGGGGCGCCACGCACTTCACGCACCAGTTCCAGCCCATGACGGGCCTGACCGCCGAGAAGCACGACAGCTTCCTCCAGCCGTCCAACGACGGTCGGGCGCTGATCGAGTTCTCCGGCAAGGAGCTGGTCAAGGGCGAGCCGGACGCCTCGTCGTTCCCCTCCGGCGGCATCCGCGCCACCTTCGAGGCGCGCGGCTACACCGCCTGGGATCCGACCAGCCCCGCCTACATCTTCGAGGGGCCTAATGGCGCTACCCTCGTCATCCCGACGGCGTTCGTATCCTGGACCGGCGAGGCGCTCGACAAGAAGACGCCGCTGCTGCGCTCCATCGAAGCGCTGTCGAACCAGGCGCTGCGCATCCTGCGGCTGTTCGGCAACACGGAGGCCCACAAGGTCTTCACCACGGCCGGACCCGAACAGGAATACTTCCTGATCGACAAGAACCTGTACTGGGCGCGTCCCGATCTCATCAACGCTGGACGCACGCTGTTCGGCGCCCCGCCGCCTAAGGGCCAGGAGCTGGAGGACCAGTACTTCGGCGCCATTCCGGAGCGTGTCATCGCCTGCATGGCCGACTGCGAAACCGAACTGACCAAGCTCGGCGTGCCGGTCAAGACGCGGCACAACGAGGTCGCCCCCAGCCAATATGAGCTGGCGCCCATCTTCGAGGAATGCAACCTGGCCACCGACCATCAGCAGCTGACGATGGAAGTCATCCGCCGCACCGCGCCCAAGTACGGCCTGGTAGCGCTATTCCACGAAAAGCCGTTCGCCGGTATCAACGGCTCCGGCAAGCACAACAACTGGTCGATGTCCACCGACGCCGGCGAGAACCTGCTCAACCCCGGCGACACGCCGCACGACAACGCCCAGTTCCTTGTCTTCTGCGTCGCCGTCATCCGCGCCGTGGCCAAGTATCCGGAGCTGCTGCGCGTGTCGGTGTGCGGGGCGGCCAACGATCACCGCCTCGGCGCCAACGAGGCGCCGCCGGCCATCATCTCGGTCTTCCTCGGCGACCAGCTGCAGGACATCATGGACCAGCTGGAAAAGGGGGCGGCGAAGTCCACCAAGCAGGGTGGTTTCATGGAGATCGGCGTCAGCGTGCTGCCCAAGCTGCCCAAGGACGCCGGCGATCGGAACCGGACCAGCCCGTTCGCCTTCACCGGCAACAAGTTCGAGTTCCGTGCGGTCGGCGGCTCGCAGTCGATCGCGGCCCCTAACACGATCCTCAACTGCATCGTGGCCGAGTCGCTGGACTACATCGCCACGAACTTGGAGAAAGCGAAGGCCGCAGGCAAGGATCTGAACAAGGCCGTGCAAGAGTTGCTGCCGGCCATCATCAAGGGGAGCAAAAAGGTCGTTTACAACGGCGACAACTACACGGCCGAGTGGCACAAGGAGGCTGAGAAGCGCGGGCTGCCCAACCTGCGCAACACCGTCGAGTGCCTGCCGGTGATCGTGCGCAAGGACACCATTGATCTGCTTACGAAGTACCGGGTCTACAGCGAGCGCGAGCTGCAAAGTCGGTTGGCGATCCTGGCCGAGAACTACGTCAAGACGGTCGCCGTCGAAGCCAAGATGACGTCGTTCATTGCCAAAACGATGATCTTGCCCGCGGCGCTGCGGTACCAGGCCGAGGTGGCGACGGCGGTGAACGCCACAAAGGCGGCCGGCGTCGAGAATTCGGCGCAGGCCGATCTCCTGAAATCGCTGACCAGCACGGTCACGGAGTTTCAGAAGGCAACGGCCGAGCTGGACCACTCCATCGCGCACCACGCGGAAGGCGAACCGCTCGACCACGCCAAGTTCACGCGCGACAAGACGCTGCCGGCGATGGCGGCGGTCCGGGCGCTGGGCGACAAGCTGGAAACGGTGGTCGCCGACGATTTGTGGCCGCTGCCGACGTATCGGGAGATTCTCTTTATCAAGTAAGAAAACCCCGACGAGCCGGAAGCATAAGCGACGGATGGAAAACCGTCGCTAACGCTTCCGGCTCGTACTGCACTACCACCTCATTTCGGCGGCATCGGCGCCTTCACCGGCTCGGCTGGGATGTTCGCCGTGTCGTCGGCCACGTGCAGCGTGATCTGCAGGCCGAAGTCCGCCTTCTTGATCCCGTGGTACGGCTCCCAGTAGCTGATCCAGAGCGGATCGAGCGCGGCCGGGTCGAACTCGGCCGAGGCGGTTTTGTCCGGGGTGATCGAGCGCGGGTGGGCCGCGCTGATCGTCCACGTGCCATGCAGGCTGTATTTGCCCGCCTTGATGCCGGCGCTGACCGGGCCGGAGTGGTCATTGAGGGCCAGGTTTTCGCAGCCGGCCACCGAGTGGCTGGGCGCGCAAACCGACAGCGTGTCGATGCCGTCGCCGGAAATCACGGCGCAGCCGTTGGACTCCTCGGCCGTGCCCCTCCCGCCGCCGCGCAGCGCCCCGATGACGCGGGCGTCCATCGTCACCTTGGCGGCCTTCACCTTCGGATCGTCGAAGCTGACTTCGAGCACCTGGTTCAGGTCGAAACACAGCTGGGCATAGGAGCCGGTGCAAGGATGCGGGCCGGCCACAGCCACGCCGGTCATCGTGATCACGATGGCGTCCGGCGTCGGCTGCTGGATGTCGATGTAGCCGCCGCCCGTGTGGGTGAAGCCGGTGCGGGTCGGCGAAATGTGGCCGTGCCGCTCGTCCAGCTGGAACGACACCGGCGGGGCCGACGGGGCGGCGGGCTGCACCGTGATCGTCACCGGCGTGCCCGGCGGAACTTTGGTCGGCTCGTCCTTGGCCAACGCAGGCAGCGGCAGCAGCGCCGCCCCGACCAATCCATACAAGAGCTTTCGCATTGCCATTCGAGGATTCTCCTAATCCTTGGCGATTGGGTGGGATGCTTCCAGCCGCCTTCCGTGCGGGAGAGTCAGGACCGCGGCGCCGGCTCCCGGTTCCGGACCAAATTGGGAGAGCGACGCGCCCGCCCAATGACTTCTTGCATATTTCGAATCGACCTTACCACCGCAGGATCACGTCGCAAGCGGCGGTGAACAGGTCGTGCGACGGATCGACGGCCGTGTTGAAGGCCCGGGAATTGCCGTTCCAGTCGTAGCGCAATTCCGGGCGGACGATAAGCCCGGGCCGCAGCTTGACCGCCAGGCCGCCGGTCACTTCGCCGTACAGCCCGTTGAAGCCGGTGCGCGTTCCCTCGTAGTCGTCGAACAGTTCGGCACGCAGCGTGGCCGTGGTCCGCGACGACATCGTGTAGATCAGGTACTCGGCCGTGGACGCCCAGTGGCCCGTGCCGGTGCCGAACGGCTGCACGTCCGTGACGATGATGCCGCTGCTGAGCGGGATGCTCGTCTGCCAGCCGTATAGGTTTTCCGACGCGAAGCTCAGCACCGGGTTGAACGTGTGGGTCCAGAGCAGGTCGATGACGTTGATGTTGTTGCGGCCGAGCGTCTCGCCGCCGATGCCGGAGGTCGTGATCGTGTCCCCGGCCGCGAATTCCGGCGCTTCCATCGGCGCGCTGTCGTTGAACTTGCCGCGACCCAGCGAAGCGGCCAGGGTGACGGTATTCCGGCCGTAGGGAGGCGTCGCCGCACTGCCGGGCTGCGTCCACTTGACGAAGCCTAGGAAGCGCGGTTCCTGGCCGTTGTCGAAGACGATGTCGTTGCCGTCCACTAGGCCGGCCGCGACCTGCCAGACCGGATTGATGGTCAGGGTGGCGAGGACGCCCGTATTGGTGAAGGGCGGTCCGCTATTGAAGGTATAGGACCGCGACACCAGCGGCGTGCTGACGGCCTCAATGCTTTCCTCGCCCCAGGGCGTGTAGAAACGGCCGACCTTGATATCGAGGCCCTGCTGGACGTTGGGGATGTACACCTCGCCGTAGAACTCCACCGGGTCCACGCCGTAGAGGTTCTGGGCGTCGGTGCTGTTGACAAGCTGGCCGTTCCAGATGCCGCGGGGCAGCGTAAAGCGATAGTCGGAGCCGATCAGCCAGTCGGTGCGGAAACCCCAGGTCGGCATGGTGGTTCCCGTGGTGACGACGGTGCGCTCCATGCGGATGAACATTTGCTGGAGCAGGAGCCGGTCCGAACGATCGTTCCAGGCCATCGGCTCATTGGAAACGCCGGCGGTGCTGCCGGTGAAGGAGCCTTCCATCCAGCCGTAAATGGCGATGTTGTTGCCGTCGAGCTGGCCGCCCAGGTAGGTGCCCTGGAGCTCCTTCATGAGGAACCAGCGCGGCGGCGGAGCGGCGGCAGGCGCGGCGGGTGCGGCTGGGGCCGCAGCCGGCGCGGGCGGCGGCAGCAGCGGGGCGGTGATTTGAATGGGGGGCGGAGGTTGGTCAGCCGGCGCCGGCGGCGGCTCGAGCGCCGTGAGGTCCAACCCTGACGGGTAGGCCGCCGGGGCGGCTGCTTCCGCCGGCGGCGGGGCGGGGAGAACCACGGCTGGGAGGTTGCCTCCCGGCTGCCCCAGCGCCAGGGCAGCGGTCAGAATGGCAGAAGTCCACATGACGGCCTCGTAATGGGCAAGGAATTCCGGGCGGATGGTTCCAGCACCGATCAACGTGCGAGGCCAGGCAGGAGAGGACGGCCCTCTGAAGCCGCCATGCCAGGTCGCAGAAGAATCTTCACACCCCTCTCATTCGACAAGCGAGGCAGCTTCCGTGCATAGCGGACGACCGTCATCTCGCGTTTTGCTGCTGCAACGGGGCAAAGTCTACCTGGCGGGCAAGAACAACCGTCCGCAAGGTCAGATTGTTGCGCCGGCCACTCAAATGCGGCGAATTCCTCAAACCTTTTCCCCCACGGCCGACGCCCAAGCAGGCTGCTTTGGCGCGACCGCTGGATCTCCCCCATGCTGACACATACGGCACACGGCTGCGCGGAATGCAAGCACAGCTGATCGGCGCCAGCCGGGTCCCCGCCAGCATAAGCAGAACTGCATTTTGCAAGTCAAGATTGCAATTTGACTTATGGAAATGATTCTTCCGTGAAGATGGCGGCACGCGGTTTGCCAACGCAAGAACGCCCGCGCATAGCTGTTGGCGAACCACTTACCTAACGACCTTCGTGCCACGAAGCGTCGGGCGCTGGGTTATTGCGTCCGCCGTCCCGCCGTCGTGCGACCACGAACACAGGTTGTTCGCCTCTCCCCTTGGTCCATTCTGAAACGAGGTGTCGCTTGGCTTCTGAAGCCCCCAAGATGAAGGCAACTCTGGGTTTGACCGGGTTGACCGTCAACGCCATGGCGCTGATCGCGCCGGGCGCGTTCCTCTGGCTGACGTACACGGAGCAAGCCGGGTATGGCGCCCCGATGGCCGGCTCCGACATCTGGTTCGGCATCCTGGCCGCCCTCGCGCTTTGCTTTGCCACCGCCGTTTCCTACGCGGAGCTGGCGAAGCTGTACCCCGGCGCGGGCTCGTCCTACTTTTTCGCCGAGCAAGCCTACCTCGGAAAAACCCATTCCGCCAAGTTCGCCCGCGTCGCCAAGTTCATCATCGGCTGGGCCAGTCACCTGTACTACTGGGTCTACCCCGGCCTGATGGTCGGCGTGACGGCCCTGATCGTCGCCTACATGGCCGGCGACTTCTTCCCGACGGTCTTCAGTTCGGCGGTGGCCAGTCCCGTGCTCATGATCCTGGTCTGCATCGTGTTCGCCATCGGCGTCGGCTACATCGCCTACCGCGGCGCCAACACCTCGACCGGCGTCAACCTGGCGGTTAACGTCGTGCAAATCACCGCCCTGATCATCTTCGCGGTGATTGCCATCGCCTACCGCGTCAACCATCCGGATGGTTCCACCGGCTGGACGCTCGACCCCGACGGCAACGCGACCAAATACTCCCTGGTCACCTTCGCCGTGGGCGCCGACGGCAACATCGGGACCTTCAAGAAGCACTCCAAGGATTTCGACGGGCAGGACGACGACGGAACGATCGCTCAGTACGTAGTGGAGGATGACGGCGGCAAACCCAAGACGGACAAGGACGGCAACTACGTCTTCAAGATGAAGGACGGCAAACCCATTGCCGCCCTTACGTACAAGGTGGAAGTGGATGCGGACGGCGACCCGAAAGTCGATGGTAAAACTTGGGCCTTCAAGAAGGACAAGGACGGCAAACTTATCCCGGCTGACACCTACAAGGTTCAACTGGACAAGGACAAGAATCCTGTCAAGGATGCAACGGGCGCCTACGTATTCGAGAAGGACCCCAAGACGGGCGACCTCGTCGTCGATACCACCCCGCAGGGGCAAAACCTCCCGAGCGACCAGACCAACCCGGACGACCACGCGGCCTATTACCCCGACCCGAAGGGCGTCTACGTCCTCGATTCGACCTCGGGCACACAAAAGGCGATGGCCCTTTCCGACGACGACAAGAAGAAGGAGACGCTGGAAACCAACTACTATCTGGCGACGGACGGCGACTGGTGGTCGGCTGTGGCCAAACCGGTCCCGACCGACGCGAGCAAGGAACATCCGCTGGGCGACAAGTTCGCGGCGAGCCTGCTCAGCCTGAATTACAAGCCCGCCATCCTGAAGGCGACCCCCACGGCCGGCGATACGCGCCAGTGGTTCGGCAGCGCCGTGGACGTCGTTAAGCCGCACGGCTTCGGCACCGTCTTCATTCAGGCGTGCGTGGCGATCCTGATCCTGGTCGGTTTCGAGTCGGTCACCTCGATGGGCGAGGAGGCCAAGAACCCGAAGAAGCATATCCCCTATGCCATCCTTCTGTCGCTGGCCATCCAGGGCGGCGTCTGCTACCTGTTCGAGTACTTCTCGGCTAACTTCTTCCTCAATCCCGGCTACGTGCTGACGACCGCCGCCGGGGCGACGGCGCCGATCGGCGACATGATGAAGTTGACCGGGGCGTGGCTGTTCGGCAGCGCCGCGGCCGGCGAGTGGTTCATGCGGATCGAAGCCCTCACCGTGTTCCTCGCCCTGATCGGCACGACGCTGGCTTGCCTCAACACCGGCGCCCGCGTGACCTACGCCATGGGCCGCGACGACGAGGTGCCCTCGCATTTCGGGCTGCTGCACGGCAAGAACCTGACGCCGCACCGCGCCATCTGGACGCTGGTCATTCTGTCGATCTTCATCGGCATCCTGACGGTCCTGTTCTACCAGTGCGGCGTCGGCGCGCTGGCCGCCAACGACGCGGTCATGGACTCGCCCCTGGTCAAGGGCAACTTCTGGTATCCAAGTTTTCTCTTGTTTAAGTCCACGGGCATCGGGGCGTGGATCCCCAGCAGCCTGGTCACCGTTGCGCTGATCAGCAACTTCGGTACGTTCCTGCTTTACATGCTAACGTGCTGGATCGCCATCGTGGCTTTCCGTGAACACCACACCTTCAACGGGATCAAGCACATGGTGATCCCGGTGTTCGGGCTGCTAGCTAACCTCGCATGTATGCTGTTCTACCTGTTCGAGTACTTCTCGGCTAACTTCTTCCTCAATCCCGGCT
>DATKHW010000718.1:0-10311 GCA_035546275.1 Gemmataceae bacterium | reverse complement strand
ACTTCGTCGGCGATGAGCAGCACGTCATGCCGCCGCGTCGCTTCTCGCACCGTTTTGAGATAGCCTTCCGGCGCGACGATCATCCCCGCCGCCGCTTGCACCAGCGGCTCAATCACGACCGCGGCCAATTCATCGGCGTGCCGGCCCACCAGGTCGGCCAGGGCGTCGGCGCAGTCGATGCGGCACCGCGACCGCTCCAACCCCAGCGGACAACGGTAGCAATGCGGACTCGGCGCCCGCACCGTGGGGAAGAGGAGCGGCGCGAACAGGTGATGAAACCGGGCCAGATCGCCGACGCTCACGTCGCCGAGCGTGTCGCCGTGGTAGGCGCCTTCCAGCGCGAGGAACTTCGTCTTGTTCGGCCGCGGTTCCGGGCGCTGCCGCCAGTATTGAAACGCCATTTTCAGGGCGACCTCGACGGCGGTGGCGCCGTCGTCAGAGAAAAAAACGTGATTCAGACCCGGCGGCGCCAGTTCGACCAACCGGCGGGCGAGACGGATGGCAGGGATATTGGATATTCCTAATAGCGTGCTATGAGCGACGGCGTCGAGCTGCGCGCGGATTGCGGCGTCGATTTCGGGGACGCGATGACCGTGGACGTTGCACCACAGCGACGAGACGCCGTCGAGGTATTCACGGCCGTCGAGATCGACGAGGAAGCAGCCTTGAGCCCGCTCGATGATGAGCGGCGGTTCGGCGGCGTACGCCTGCATCGGTGTGAAGGGGTGCCAGACGTGGTCGCGGTCCCACTGTTCGAGCTGTTCGCGGGTCGGCATGAGGATATGGTACGAGCGGCGGTGGGAACGACGCACGGAAGCAAACGCAAAACGCCGCGGACAGCCCAGCCGCCCGCGGCGCTCCGAAGGTGCGGCCGCTTTACAGCGTAGTCATGCAGCCGACCACTGCCTCCGAGATCGGCATCGTTGAGATCCAGTCGATGAGGGGCGCCAGCTCCATAGGGACGACATCCTCGGCGACATGAATCGTGTGTCGTTTGCCGTTCATCTCAACCGTGATCGTATAGCTGAACCCGTCGGGAATCTCGGTCGCCGGGAACCGCTCGGGCTGCTCGAAGAACCGGGCGTCGGCGATCAGCTTGGCCAGCTTGTGGGCGTCCGCCGCCGACAGCGTCGCGCCGTCGATCACCGTCGGCGGAAAGCTCAGGCCGGCGATGCCCCCGGATTTCGCGAATTCGACGCGAATGGCTGGCTGTTCCTCCTCTCGCGCCTTGGCGGGGACCACCAATTTGTCGTGCAGCTCAATCAGCGTCGCGCGGTCGTTCAGCCAGTCGATCAGCGGCTTGAGCGTCTTGCTCACGTCGTGGTCCACCACCCAGATCGTGTGCGTCCGGCCGTCCATGTCCACGGTCAAGTCATATCCGGCCGGCGGATCCGGAATGTTCGGCGGCGGCGTGGGGCTGGATTGCAGGTCGAAGAAGCCGGCGTCCTCGATCCGCTTGCGCAATGCCTTCGCCTCGTCGGCGGTCATGTTCTTGCCGTCCAGATCGACGGCCGGATGGCTGTTAAAGTCGGGCACGCCGGGCGTGCGATGGAAGTGGACCTTGACGTAGCCCGCGTCTTGTTCCGGCAGGCAACCCGCCCGGCCGGCGACTGCCAGCGCCATCGCCCCGACCAGATTCGCCGCCAGAAACAAAATCTTCTTCATGACCGCACCTCGCTGAATGCTAATGAACCAGGGTTTGCGCCGCCGGGCTTACATGCCTCGGCTTGGCGACAGGTGAGTACCGCGAGGGGAGAGTCGGTTGCAAAAAAATGGTGGACGCCCTGAGTCAGGGCGTCCACGGGGCCGGCGCGAACCTATGCGGCGTCGGTCGGGTCTATCGGAAGCTGCGATGCGGCTTCGGTGGTGAAAGGGAGATCATGCTCGTCTTCTAAACGAGCGGTCCGGGTTCGAGTCCCGGCCGGAGCGCTTGGTCCAACTGTCCTGTCGGGAGTACATGACGGTCCTAAGGTAACCGCCGTCGGGCGACCGGCGGACGGCAGTTTCCCGAACCTCTTGCAGGCGACGGATGCGCGCCAGCGGTCAGCGTTTTACTGGACGGCTGCTTGTTCCTTCGGGAATGGGCGGCCGGGCTGATGCGAGCGGCCGATGGGTGTGAACCACCCGCTCTCGACTCCCCTTCGTCGGACCAGTGCGTTTCCGCGTTCGACCCTACGGAGGCGCGACCTCCAGCTTCGCTTCGGCGACCGCAGCGTCGCCGCCGTCGGTCAGCGTGGCCCGCACGGTCAATGGCATGTTGAACGGCCCCGGCGCGGCGGCGAAATGGATTGTCAGCGTCCCAGCGGCCTGCCCGGCCGGCACGACCACCGGCTCGGCCGCAACGTCATGGAGATGCGGCGGCACGATCAATTCCACCTTGACCGGCCCATTGAGTCCTTTTCCGCGACTTACCTTCACCGCCACGGCGACGTCCTTCCCGGCCGCGGCGAGGACGGACGGCTTTTCGATTTCCAGACCGAGCCGGCCCGTTTCCACCACGGCAATGATCTGGTCGTTCTGCTGCACCGAGCTGTAGCTGACGTAATGCTCCGCCCCGCCGTCCTTGACGACGCCGATTCCCTCGACACAGGTTCGTGAGGTGCGGCCGATCTCCATCCACGGCGGCAGGTCCACGGCGTAATCGAATTCGTTCACGCCGGCCGGCACGACGACGGTCGGGCCGGTCACGCCCTGGAGATGCCGCGCCTGGCGGTCGGACAGGCGGACCTCGATGGGGCCGTCATAACCGCCGCGCTCGATTTTGTAGTGCCGGCGGCGCACGGAGCCGCGCGGCGCCAGGAGCATTTCGTAATCGCCGGCGATCTTGAACGGCGTCGGCAGGGCGACGGCCAGAAGGACCGTGTCGGTGGCCGGCTGCCCGCGCGGCGCCGGCAGTACGGCGGTCTGTAGGGGCGGGGTTTCCACGCCCTTTGTGGGCAGGGAAACCCCGCCCTTTGTGGGCAGGGAAACCCCGCCCCTACTGCCGCGGATTCTCAGCCGGCAAACGTCGATGGCCGCCGTCGCATCGGCGCTAAGAGCCAGCTCCACGGCGTTCTGCCCGGCCGCAATCGTCGTGTTCGCCGCTTTTACCCCTCCGGGAAGTCCGTCAATCGTCAGCGCGATCGGATCATTGAAACCGCCAAGGCGCTCGGCCGTGACCTTGAGCTTGGCTTGGCCGGCGCGCGGCAGCGTGAGAACGTCGGCCGCGAGCTGCAACCGAAAGCCGGGGCTGGGCGGCGCCAGGCGCAGCCGGTAGGCGAATTCCGGCCCGCCGCGCGCGCGGAAGCGGTCGGCGACGCGGAGGCAGTAGACGCCGTCGGCCGGGGGCGTGAACGTCAGCAGCGGGTCGGGTTGCGTCGGCGTCCCCTCCGCCCGCGCCAGTTCGTTGCCCTGGGCGTCGCACACAGCCAGCATCCCTTGCAGCGGCGAGCCGAGCTGCTGCGCCCGCAGCTCCGCGACAAGAGATTCGCCTTTCTTTCCCGCGAAACTCCAGTAATCCACGTCGCCCGGCCTGTCGATGCGACCGTTCAGCATGCACGGCGGCGCCGCCTTCGTCGCCTGGGCCGGCACGTCGTTCGGCTCGACTTCCGTCGCTTCCGGCAAATCGTCGAGGTCGAGCAGCACCGGGTTGGCCGCCTTGCCGTCGGCGACGAAACGCCAGGCGAAGTCGCGCGGGCCGTCCGCGGGCAGCTTCACTTCCACCGGCCCGGAGGGAACGCCCTGGCCGACCAGGGAGAAATGCGCCGCCTCGCCGCGACGGCCGCCGAGCGGAAAAACGCGTTCGATATACGGCTCGGAGGTAAGAGTTAGGCGATATACATAGGCTTGTCCGCCGCCGCCATTGGCGTCTCGAATGCGGACGCCGTACTTGCCGTCGGCCGCCGCCATGAAGCGGACGAACGAGTCGGCGCCAAACGTATCGTCGTTCTCGGCGATCACCCGGCCGTCGGGGCCGACCACTTCGAGGTACGAATCGAGCGGCGAGCCGAGGCGGGCCGCGCACACCTCGCAGGCGACGCTCTGCCCCTTGCGGAGCGGAAACGTCCACCAATCGACGTTCTGCCGCGGGAAGATGCGGCCGTTGATCGTGACGGGAAGCGCCACATCCATCGGCACAGGATCGCCGTCGATCTCCTGTTCGACGATTTCCGGCAAATCGCCGACGACGAAACCCAGCCCCGAGGCAGCGCCCTGCGCCGTCCAGACGCGGCCGCGGCGGATTCCCAGAGGGGCGTCGGCGGCGATCGTCACCTTGGTGGAGGCATCTTTGGCATAATCTTCGGCCTGCTGCGACTCCGGCAGGGGCAGCATCGGCCCCTCGAACCAGAGCGTCGGCGCCGGCCCCAGGTGCGGCGAGGCGAGCGCGACGCCGGGGCCGAGCAGTTCCCAGCAGGCGTCCTTGTGGAGGAAGAGACCGCCGACGTGGACGTCCACCGTCGTGCCGCGCCGCCCGCCGGCCGGGAAGAGGTACGACGCCACGGGCGGCTCGGCCAAGCAGAATTCACCACAGAGGCACAGAGAAGACAGAAGAAAGACTTTCATGCTGCCGCCCTTTCTGTCTTCTCTGTGTCCTCTGTGACTCTGTGGTGAATCCTCTTCTTACAGCAGCGCCTGGATGACCCGGCCGTTGTTCACGACCTTCACCGGCCGCCCTTCCGGAGTATAGAACTCCTCATCCGGGTCGATGCCGAGGCAGTGGTACAGCGTCGCCGCCAGGTCTTCGGGGCCGCAAGGGTCGTCGGCCGGCTTCTCGGCGCGGGCGTCGGACTTGCCGACGACGCGGCCGCCCTTGATTCCGCCGCCCCCCAGCGCCACGGTGAATGCCGGCCCCCAGTGGTCGCGGCCGGCGTTCTTGTTAATGCGCGGCGTCCTGCCAAATTCACCGGTGACGATCACCAGCGTCGAGTCGAGCATCCCACGGTCAGCCAGGTCGCGGAACAGCGTGGACAGGCCGGCGTCGAGCTTCGGCAAGAGCTGGTCCTTGAGGACGCGGAAATTCGCATCGTGCGTATCCCAGTTGCTGTGGTCGATGGTCACGCAGCGGACGCCGGCCTGGACGAGCCGGCGGGCCATGAGGCACGACTGGCCGAGGTTGTTGCGGCCGTACTCGTCGCGGAGGGCGTCGTCCTCGGCGTGGATGTCGAAGGCCTTCTTCGCTTCCGGCGAGGTCATCAGCTCGAACGCCTTCTGCTGGAAGACGCCGACGGCTGCCGCATCGCGGTTGGCGCGGGCCTCGGCGGCCTTGTGGAAGCGGTCCACGCGGGTCAGCAATTCCTCGCGGGCTTCGAGCCGCGACGCATCGACGACGGCCGGCGGCGCCAGGTCAGGCACGGCGAAGTCGGGAGCGTTGGGGTCGGCGTCGATGACGAAGGGGGCGGCGACGGGGCCGAGGTAAGCGGCGCCGGCGCTGGGGTGCATCTTGGGCAGGCAGACGTAGGGCGGCACGGAGCCGCACGGCCCCAGGGTGCGGGCGATGACGGCGCCGTGGGCCGGCCGCTGATTGTTGGGGCTTAATGTCGGGTTGAAGCCGGCCGTGGGGAAGTAGCCGGTGAGGATGTAGTGGTCGGCCGGGCCGTGGTCGGAGTTGTGGTGGCGGAAGGAACGGATAAGGGCGATCTTGTCCATCTGCTTCGCCGTGCGCGGCAGATGCTCGCAGATGCGGACGCCGGGGACGTTCGTGTCGATGGGGCCGAAGTCGCCGCGGAACTCGGCCGGGGCGTCCGGCTTGAGGTCCCACGAGTCCATGTGACTGATGCCGCCGTGCAGGAAAAGGAAGATGAGCGAGACGTCCTTCGCCGGTTTGCCGGCCTCGGCGGCCCGGGCTTGCCGCGCCAGCAATTCCGGCAGCGTCAGGCCGAGGCCGAAGACGCCAGCGGTTCCCAGACGCAGGAAATCGCGGCGGGCGAGGCCGTCGCAGAATTTGGCCGAACGACTCATTGTTTGCCCCCCAAGAGGTCGTTGCAGCGGAACGGAATACGGTTCGATTCATGCAGGCGAGTTGGAACCCAGACCCATTTCGTCCAGTGAGCGGGCGTCCAGCAAGGCCAGGCACAATTCTTCCAACTCCAGGCGCTTTAGCGATACGAGCCGCGTCACGGCTGGCGGACTGAGCGGGCTGTATTTCTTTTCAAGCATCCGCCACACGACGCGGCACAGTTCCTCCTCCACGAAGGTTTTTTGCATCTCCAACACCGCCTTGTACTTCTCCGTCGTCAGTAGGCGATTGTATTCCTCCCGCTGCGGCCCCTCCAGCGACAGGGACGCGTCCACCAACTCGGCCAGCAGGAATCGCCGCGACTCTTTCTCTTTGATAGAGGGTTCCATTCGCGCCTCGCACCGATCACAGGAACTCCACGCGGTTCCGCATGTCCTCCGGGTCGAGAACTTCCCAGATCATCACCAACCCCCGAATGATGTCCCCGACCGACCGACTTTGCTGGTGACAGTAAACGACGCCCGCGTGTTCCACTCCGGCCGCGTGCAGCCGCAGGAAATCGGCGTCCTGGGTGAAGACCGCGCGATTCTCTCGCCGGGCATACTCCAGTTGCTGTTCGTCCAACGCACCCAACAACCCCGTCTCTGGAGTCGTTGTTACGTCGATGGCACGGCGCCGAAGGCCCTCGGCGACGGCATCGTCGCAGTTTTCATCCAGGTGGAACCGAATCGTCTGGGGCATCCTGTCGCCTCAGCTTCTCCTGCAGCGGCGAGGAAGACGACGCCTTCAGCCGGTCGGCGAATTCCTCATCCGCCTGGATCTGGGCGCGGATCTCGTCGCGGTGGTCGTGATAGTAAGTCAGGGCCGCGTACACATCTGCAAGTGTGATGCCCGGGTGCCGCGACACAATCTCGTCGGGGCTGAGGCCGCCGCGCTCGTGCCAGATGGCGATGTTCTGGACCGTGATGCGGTGGCCGGCGATGCGCGGCTTGCCGCCGCACACGCCGGGCGTGATTTCAATGTGTTCCGAAATCACGGGAGCGACGCGCGTCTCGGTTGTGGTTTGGCTTGTCATCTTTCCATCATACCCTGCCGACGCTTCAGCGACAGCCACCGGCATGTCCTGCGGCTTCGAGAATCATAACTTCTTGGACAATTCTTCCACATTCATTCCGTATAGCTCAGCCATCGGCACGGAGCCGCGACGCCGTTCACTAATGGGCGGACCCTCGGCCCAAAGAGGCGGCCAGACGCCAAATCCCTGGTCGCCTGGCAGATTGCTCACGTCCGCTTCCCATCCCGGCCAGCGCTGTTCCTGGTAGTACCCGGCCAGGTCGCCGGAAAAGCACCACTGCAGAAACTGCGTGTAACCGATTCCCAGCGATTCCCATCGAAGCGTGTCCGGTGCGAAATAGCAAACGTGCCGAAGCTCGCCGGGCAAATCCCCACCATTTGCGGCGAAAAAACCGCCGAGCACATCATCGGCGATCAGGCAATACGCCGGCAGGTCCGGCCGGTCGATGCGCGTCCGGCCCTTGTTCCAACCGGACAGCGACCGCAGTAGCCGCGGATGCCCCGATCCGAGCACGCGCAGCCAGCCGTGGTCTATCAGCAATCCTCCTGTCTCGTAAATGACCGCGCCCATCGGGGAGCGCGTCGTCACCTGAACGGCCGCCAGCGCTTCCGCCCGCTCCGGGTCGCTGGCGGGAAGCACTTCGACGGGATTCGTAGCCTCCCGCAGCCATTGCTGGACCAACGGCCAGGCGGGTTCATTTCGCTCCAGCAATTCGTCCAGGGTTCGCAGCGCCACGAAGGCCTCAATGGTTAAACACAAACTCCAGCGAATTCATCAGCGACCACGCCAAATCTTCCACCGCCGCCCGCCGATCCTTCGCCTTGCGGAGATACGCGACCGCGTTCGCGCGCTCCTCCTCGGTCGGCCGCCGGCCGTAGAATGTCAGATACAGGTCCTCCGCCAAGGATTCGTCGCCGCCCTCGCGCTTCGCCAGCTTCGCCACGTGGCCCGCCTCATGCTGCAGTTTCGCCTGAATCTCCGGCGCGTTCAGCAGGTGCAGCACCTGCGCCGTGCTCGGCTCTTTCCGCCGCTCGCACTCGCAGGCGCTGACCCGCTCCGGCCGGCCGAACACCTTCAGAAAATAGTGCGACGCCTTGCTGTCCCACAGTTGAATCGCCCGCGTCCCGGCCGGCATGCCGTCGAAGCGCTCCGGCACGCCGGTCGTCTGGCTCACCATGTCCAGCAGCACCTCGGCCTGGATTCGCTTGAACGGCGCCCGCGAATAGTTCTGCTCGTCGCGCTCGTTCGTGGGGTTCGGCTTCGACGACAGCTGGTAGACGCGCGACGCCGTGATGGTGCGAATCAGCGCTTTGACATCGTATTTCTCGTCGATGAGGGATTTCGCTAGGGCGTCGAGCAATTCCGGATTGGTCGGCGGGTTCGTCGCTCGCACGTCGTCCACCGGCTCGACCAGGCCGCGGCCGAGGAAGTGGGCCCAGACGCGGTTGGCGAGATTCCTAGCGAAGAACGGGTTATCCGGCCGCGTCAGCCAGTCGGCCAGGACAGCGCGGCGGTCGCCGGGTTCGGGCGCCTTGGCCGGCGCCGGCTCGCCCAGCGCGTGGGCGAAATACTCCTCGCCGGTGCGCGGGTTCTTCGCCGACGGCATGCCGTCCACGAACACCGCCTCGTCGCGGCCGGCCGGCTTGACCGACACGCCGGAAAAGTACGCCGTCATGCCGTAATAGTCGGCCGTGCCCCAGCGATCGAACGGGTGGTGATGGCACTCCGCACAGCCGATGCGGACGCCGAGAAACACCTGCGAAATCGTCCCCGCCTCGTCGCCGGGCCGCGTCACGACCTTGTAGAAGTCGGCCGGCGGATCTTCGCCCAGCGGCCCCTCCGCCGTTACGATGCTGCGCGTGAACTCGTCCAACGGCTGATTCGCCGCGACTTCTTCGTGAATCCACTTGTAATAGGCGTAGGCTCGCTTCGGGCCGAGCGCCTGCCGGTCCACGCGCAGCAAATCGCTCCATTGCAACGCCCAGTAGTCCGCGTATTCCGGCCGCTCCAACAATTCGTCGACTAACCGGGCGCGCTTATCTGGCCGGCGGTCGTCGAGGAAGCGCCGCGCCTCGTCCGCCGTCGGCAGCGTACCGATCACGTCGAGATAGACGCGGCGCAGGTACTCGGCGTCGTCGGCCACGTCGGACGGGACGATGTTGAGCTTGCGCAGCTTGGCGAACACGAGGCCGTCGATGAAATTGTTCTCCGGGACGGAGGGGTAATGGTCGATATGTTCGGCCCGCGGTACGACGACGCGGAAGACGTCCACTTGGTTCATGAACCCGGCCATGACCGCCGCCTCGCCGGGCGCGTCGCCGGCCGTGACGAGTCCAGCCGCGTCCACTGAGGCCAGGCCGTCATTGTTCGATAGGAACTTGGCCAGCGCCGTCACATCGGCCTCACGGCCGTCGGAGTAGGTGGCGATAACGCGGAGTTGCTGTTTGCCGTCCGGCGCCAAAACGCGCTCATGCGGCTCGACGCGCACGGCCGCGACCTTCGGGTCGGTCGACCGGCCGAAGGGGGCGCCGGCCGCGATCCAATCGCGCACCGTCGCATAGTCGGCGGAGTCGGCCGGGACGCGGACGCCGCCGCCGTGCGCGATGCGGCCGGATATTTTGCGGAGGACCAGACTGTATTCCGGGGCCGCCGGAAAGACGCGACGACCACGGGCTTCCTTCACGAGCGCGGCGTAGTCGGCGGCGGGATCGAAGCCGAATACCGATAATTTGAATCCGTTTTGCCCTTCCGCCTTGCCGTGGCAGCCGGCCGAATTGCAGGCGTAGCGGCTCAGGATCGGTTCGACGTCGTTCTCGAAGTTGAAGCGCCGCGGGAGAGTCGCATCCACGGCCGCCACGGCGATGTTCAGCGCCTTGCCGTCGATCTCGGCGACGACGGTCGTCTGTCCGTCGCCGACGGCGTGGACGACGCCGGCCTGCGTCACGACGGCTATCTTGGAATTGAGGGAGTGAAAATGAGCGTCGCGAGTTCGGTCCACAAGCCGGCCGTCGGCGGTGCGGCCAGTGAGGAGCAGAGTGTAAAGGGCGCCGGGGCCGCGGAGTTGGATGGAAGCGGGGTCGGCCGTGGTTTCGACGAACTGAGCGCGGCTGAGGGCGGGCAGCAGAAGAAGCAGGGCGACGGCGACGCGGCGGCCGACGACGGTCATGGCGGGACGGCCTCGGGGGCGAATCGAACCGGCGGGATGGCGAATGCGGGCGCGGGGGGTAAACTCACTCCTACCAAATCGGCGGGAGTGGGGCAAACCAAATCCGGCGAGCCGCTCATTTGTCATTTGTGGGTG
>DATKHW010000717.1:0-13767 GCA_035546275.1 Gemmataceae bacterium | reverse complement strand
GTGGGCGCCGGCGTAAACTTCCCGTTCCGTCTGTTTGCCCTTGTCGTCGGTCATGGTCAAGCGGTAGGGATTGAACCGACCGGCGCCGATCACGGCGTTGGGCGGCGCCGGCGCCCGCGACAGGGCGCCGGTAAAATCCTTTTCCTCCCCTTTTTGATTCTTGTACCAGCTGTCGTCGGCGAAAAGCTGCAGCTTGGCGGGCGGGGCGTCCTTGTCGGCGGCCGCGGATTGCGGCGGCGGAGCGCCGAGCAGCAGGGCCGCCGTCAATGTCGCTAACATGCTTTCGGACCTCGCACCAGGAAGAGCGGCCGCCGCCGCATCGCTCGCGGCGCGGCGCGGATACAGGAATTCTCACTCTCCCCGCAGGCGGTGCAAAGATCGTGCCCAACGCCGGCCGGCCTACCGCCGTCTCGACAGGATCGGCTATAGTTGCAGTCATGCCCGAACTTCCCGACATCACCGTCTATCTCGAATGTCTGCATTCGCGCGTCGTGGGCCGGACGCTGCAAAAGGTTCGCCTGGCCAGTCCCTTTCTCCTGCGAAGCGTGGACCCGCCGCTGACGGACGCCCACGGCAAGACGGTTCGGGGTCTCCTCCGGCTCGGCAAGCGGATCGTGTTTGAGCTAGACGACAACCTGTTCCTCGTGCTGCACCTTATGATCGCCGGTCGCCTGCATTGGAAGCCGCCGGGGACGAAACCGCCGGGCAAGATCGGCCTGGCCGCATTCGATTTCCCGGACGGCGTCTTGGTTCTTACCGAGGCGGGGACGAAAAAGCGCGCCTCGCTGCACCTGGTACGCGGCGAGGACCAACTCGCCGCGCATCAACCCGGCGGCCTCGAAGTCCTCGGCGCCGACCTCGCCGCCTTCCGGGCCGCGCTGCGGGGCGAAAATCACACCCTCAAACGCTCCCTCACCGATCCGCACACCTTCAGCGGCATCGGCAACGCCTATTCCGACGAGATCCTCCACCGCGCCCGCCTGTCGCCATTGACATGGACGAGCCGGCTGACCGACGGGGAGATCGCCCGGCTGTTCGATGCCGTTCAGGCAGTCTTGCAGGAGTGGATCGACCGGCTGCGTGCGGAGGCCGGCGACGGCTTTCCCGAAAAGGTGACGGCCTTCCGCGAAGGCATGGCCGTCCACGGCCGATTCGGCAAGCCCTGTCCCGTCTGCGGCACGACGGTGCAGCGCATCCTCTATGCAGAGAACGAAACGAACTACTGCCCGCGCTGCCAGACCAACGGCAAGGTACTGGCCGACCGATCGCTGTCGCGGCTGCTGAAAGACGACTGGCCGCGCACCGTGGAGGAGTGGGAGACGCGGCGCTTTGCGACGGGACCCAATTCATGAGCTAGACTGCCGATAGATCCCCTGGTCCTTCCGGTGTCCGGCCATGCTGAGAGTCTGCCAGTTCTGCCGGTCCAGTTGCGACGGCGCTGAAGCCGTCTGCCCCGTATGCGGCGCGCCGCTGCCCCTCGAACCCGCCTCCGCCGCGCCTCCGCCGCTGCGCCCGGACGGCTTGCAGCCGCGCCCGCCCGCGGCGACTGAATCATGGCGCCAGTTGGCCGCCGTCGTCGGGCTCGGATTGCTGATCCTCGTCATCTGCGGCGGCGCCTGGGGCGCCAACGCCCTGCTGGCCGGCAAGGGGAAGACCGAGGACAGCGCCGGCCGCATCAAGGTGGGGATGCACATCTCCGAGGTCGGCCGCATCCTGGACGACGGGCCGCCGCGGTCGCCGTCGTACCCGCGGGAGCGCGACTGGTACCCGGCCGACGAGTTCGGCGATGGGACGATTGAATGCGAAGGCGACGGCGAGATTTTGAAGATTTGTTTCGTCGGCGGATACGTCACGTCCATTGAGGAATCGCCGTCGTCGTGCGGCCCCGGTTTTCACAAATGCACCCTGATCGTCTCGCAGCGGTAAAGCAGCGTCCAGGTCCCCGGCCGTCTCCGGCCGCCCGCACAAAGCGAAAATCCGACAGCTAGACCCTTGCGAACGCCGCGGCGCGGCGGTATGTTCGGGCAGCCTTCGTTCTCTCCCCCATTCGAGGAGGCTGTCCCGTGGCTCAGGTTCCATTGCCCTTCGTGCATCGCCGCTTTGGAGAGACCGCGCGCCGGGACGCCTGGTGGGTGCAGCCATTGCTTGTCTTCCTCGGCCTGTCCACGTTCATCGTTTACGCCACGTGGGCGGCCCTGCAAGGCGCCAACTACTGGTATGGAACCTACCTGTCGCCGTTCTACTCGCCGGAACTGTTCGGCGATTCGCCGCACGCCTGGTTCGGGCCGCGGCCCGGCTGGTGGCCGGCCTGGCTAATCTTCTCCCCGGCCGTCCTCATCCTCTGGGCGCCCGGCGGCTTCCGCGTCACCTGCTACTACTACCGCGGCGCCTACTACAAGGCCTTCTGGGCCGACCCGCCGTCCTGCACCGTCGGCGAGCCGCGCAAGCACTACTGGGGCGAACGCTACGGCCTGCTGCTTGTGCAGAACATCCACCGCTATTTCCTCTATTTGGCGATCCTGTTCCTCGTCTTCCTGGCGACAGACGCCTTTCACGCGTTCTGGTTCGACGGCCGCTTCGGCGTCGGCGTGGGAACGCTGGTGCTGACGCTCAACGTCGTCCTGCTGGGCGGCTACGCCCTCGGCTGCCATTCGCTGCGGCACCTGGTCGGCGGCGGACTGCGGCAGCTGTCCCGTCGGCCGGCGCGGCAAACGGCGTACAAGTGCGTCAGCTGCCTCAACCGCTGGCACATGGTGTGGGCCTGGATCAGCCTGTTCTGGGTCGGTTTCTCCGATCTGTACGTGCGGCTCTGTGCGACGGGCGCCTGGAAGGACTGGAGGATCATCGGATGATGGAGTTCCAGACCCAGGAACACGAGGTGCTGGTGATCGGGGCCGGCGGAGCGGGACTCCGCGCGGCCATTGAGGCGTCGGCCGGCGGCGCCTCGGTCGGCCTGGTGTGCAAATCGCTGCTGGGCAAGGCGCACACGGTCATGGCCGAGGGGGGGATCGCGGCGGCCTTGGCCAACGTCGATGAGCGCGACAGCTGGAAGGTGCATTTCAGCGACACGATGCGCGGCGGGCAGTACGTCAATAACTGGCGCATGGCCCAGCTGCACGCCCAGGAGGCGCCGGCCCGCGTTCGGGAGCTGGAGGCCTGGGGGGCCGTGTTCGACCGCACCAAGGACGGCCGCATCCTGCAGCGCAACTTCGGCGGTCACAAATATCCGCGATTGGCCCACGTCGGCGACCGCACGGGTTTGGAGATGATTCGGACCCTGCAAGACCACGGCATCCACAAGGGCATCGCCGTTTACATGGAATGCACCGTGGTCCGGCTGCTGCTGGACGGCGACCGCGTCGCCGGCGCGATCGGCTACTACCGCGAGAACGGCCGGTTCGTCGTCTTCCGGGCGAAGGCCGTCGTCCTGGCCACCGGCGGCGTCGGCAAAGCCTACAAAATCACCAGCAACAGCTGGGAGTACACCGGCGACGGCCACACTCTGGCCTACCACGCCGGCGCCGAGCTGATCGACATGGAGTTCGTGCAGTTCCATCCGACCGGCATGATCTGGCCGCCGAGCGTGATGGGCATTCTGGTGACGGAAGGGGTGCGCGGCGAAGGCGGCGTGCTTCTCAACAACCGGCGCGATCGGTTCATGTTCAGCGACATTCCGGATAACTATAAGAATCAGACCGCGAAAGACGCCGAGGAAGGATGGCGCTACTGCCAGGGCGATCGCAACGCCCAGCGGCCGCCGGAATTGCTGACGCGCGACCACGTGGCCCGCTGCATCCGGCGCGAGGTCAAGGAAGGCCGCGGCACGCCGCACGGCGGCGTCTATCTCGACATCGCCTGGATCAAGGAGAAGATCCCCAACGCGGCGGAGCACATCAAGCGGAAGCTGCCCAGCATGTATCACCAGTTCAAGGAGCTGGCCAACATCGACATCACGCGCGAGCTGATGGAGGTCGGGCCGACGACGCATTACATCATGGGCGGCGTCCGCGTGGACGCCGAGACGCAAATGTCGCGCGTGCCGGGGCTGTTCGCTTGCGGCGAATGCGCGGCGGGCATCAACGGCGCCAACCGCCTGGGCGGCAACTCGCTGTCCGATCTGCTCGTCTTCGGCAAGCGCGCCGGCGAGCACGCGGCCCGCTACGCCAAGGAGCATGCGGCCGCCCGCCTCCCCGCGGATCAGGCCGAGGAGGCGGCGCGGCGGGCGCTCGAACCGTTTGAGCGGACCGGCGACGAGGGGCCGTACCAGATCCAGCACGATTTGCAGGAGATGATGCAGGACCTGGTGGGCATCGTCCGCACGGAGGACGAGATGCAGCGCGCCCTGACGGAGCTGGAGAAGCTGAAGCAGCGGGCGGCGCGGGCGCGGGTTTCCGGCAACCGCGAGTACAATCCCGGCTGGCACACGGCGCAGGACCTGCCGAACCTGCTGACGGTGTCGGAGGCGATCGCGCGCTCCGGCCAGCGGCGGAGGGAGAGCCGCGGCGGCCATTTCCGCGACGACTTCCCCAACAAGGACGCCCATTTCGGCAAGGTCAACGTCGTGGTCCGCAAAGGGCCGGACGGCACGATGCAGGTCGAGGAGGCGCCGATCCCGGAAATGCCCGACGAACTGAAACAGATCATTGCGGAGATGAAATAAAGACTGAGGTGCAGCATGGCCAAGGCGACTTTCCGCATCTGGCGCGGCGACCAGAAAGGCGGCCAGTTCCAGGACTACCCGGCCGAGGTCGGCGAGGGCATGGTGGTTCTGGACGCCGTCCGCCAAATCCAGGCGACGCAGGCCAACGACCTGGCCTGCCGCTGGAACTGCAAGGCCGGCAAGTGCGGCTCCTGCTCGGCCGAGATCAACGGCAAGCCGTGCCTCATGTGCATGACCCGTCTCGACCAGGTTCCCATCGATCAGCCCGTCGTCGTTGAACCGATGCATGCGTTTCCGCTGGTGAAAGATCTCGTGACCGACGTGTCGTGGAACTACCGGGTGAAAAGGAAAATCAAGCCGTTTCGGCCGCGGCCGCCGGACGCCCCGGACGGGACCTGGCGCATGAGCCAGGACGACGTGGACCGCGTGCAGGAGTTCCGCAAGTGCATCGAGTGCTACCTGTGCCAGGACGTCTGCCACGTCCTGCGCGAGCATCATTTGCATGAGGAGTTCGTCGGCCCGCGCTTCCTGGTTCACCTGGCGGCGCTGGAAATGCACCCGCTCGACACGGAAGACCGGGCGGCGCAGCTGCGCCAGGAACACGGCATCGGCTACTGCAACATCACCAAGTGCTGCACCAAGGTCTGCCCCGAAGGCATCCACATCACGGACAACGCCATCATCCCGCTCAAGGAGCGCGTCGTGGACGACTATTACGACCCCCTGACGCGGCTGTTCCGCATCTTTCGGCCCGCGAAATAAGCGAGCGAGGAGGAACGGGTCATGTTCACGCTGAAGTCGATCTCGTCGGAAGCAGTCCCCGGCGCCCTGGAAAAAGCGGAGCGCTACCGGCTGCTGAACGAACCGGAATTGGCGGAAAGCATCTGCCTGGACGTGCTGGCGGCCGAGCCGGACAACCAGGCCGCGCTGGTCATGCAGCTCCTGGCGCTGACGGACCAATTCCGCGGCGGCCATCCGAATTGCTTGGCCCAGGCGCAGGCGCTGCTGCCGCGGCTGCGGGACCAGTACGAACGGCTCTACTACGCCGGCCTCATCCGGGAACGCCGCGGGCTGGCGCATCTGAGTCAGGCTTCGCCCGGCGGCGGGCGGGTCGCCTGCGAATGGCTGCGCGAGGCGATGACGTATTACGAACAGGCCGAGGCGGTGCGGCCGCCGGGCAACGACAACGCCATCCTGCGCTGGAACACCTGCGCCCGCGCGATCATGCGGCACCATCTGGAGCCGGAGCCGGACGAGCCGTATCGGCCCGCGTTGGAGGATTCGTGAGCGGCGGCGGAATGGTTACACCGTCCAGTCTTCTGCCAGCAGATTGGGCATGCGGCGGAAATCCCGAAGATTTCGCGTCAGCACCGTGAGGCCGCGCGAAAGGGCGATGGAGGCGATGCGCAAGTCCATCGTACCCACCCGTATACGCTGGGCGGCTAGGCCGTCGAATACCGCACCGGCGGCCGCATCGAATTGCAGGATCGCAACACGCCGGTAGCTCTGGAAAACCTGGTCGAGCAATTCGTAGGCGCGAACGACATCTGGAGTGGTACGCGCTCGATTGAATCGCGTATAGCAGCCCAGCATCTGCTCATGAAAGCTGACCAACGAAAAAGCGAAATCCGCCGGCGAGTGCCGAGATATGCGCGTGGACAAGGTGACGTATTCCGGGCCGGACATAGCCTGAAGAAAGCTGATGTGATCCGTGTCCAGCAGGAACTTCACGGCGCGGTTTCCTCGTCCTCCGGTAGGCGCTGCGACTCGCGCCACTCGCGCCCCAGCCGGCACGCTTCATCAAAGGCCTCCAGATCCGTCACCGTCCCAATGCTCTCCAACCAGTCTTTTATCGACCTGGGTGCGCCCATGCGCCGTTGCAGCTCCGCCACCGCTGCTTCCAGCGCCGCCAGCCTCTCTTCCACGGTCTTTTCCGCCATAACGCCTCCCTTTGTCGTCCCTATCGGGCGTCCAGGCAACAGGGTCCGCCGGGCATGAATCTCCCCGGCGATTATACCAGGAACTCCCGCACCGTCGTGACCCGATGCTGCGTCGCCGCCGCGAACACCGCCTCGCACAATGCGATCGTTTCCAAGTTGTCGCGACCGCTGATCTCCGGTTCTGTCCCGTCCTCGATCGCGCACAGCAGTTGGGCCATCGTCCCCACGAAAGCGTCGGGGAACCAAACCTCCGGCCAACGCGGCTGCATCCAGATGCCCGGCTCGCGCACCGTCGTGTAATCCAGCGTGCTAGGCGTCCGCGCCGGGTAGCCCGGCCAGCCGATCGTACCGCGGGCCGTGCCCTGCGTTCCCTCCACGCGCCAGCGGATGGCGATGTCGGCGGCGGCGCCCTCCTTCGACGGGCCGGTCCACACGTCGTCCCACGCCGCGGCGCGGCGGCCGTCGTCGTATTCCAGGATGTACAGGTTGATCCCGTCGCGATGAGAAAAGCGAGTCCGCGGGTCCGGCCGGGTGCTGGCCAGCACGCGATCGGGCGTGCCGAACCAGAACCGAAACGTGTCGAGATGGTGGACGCTCATCACGAAGGTGGACAGCGACGGCAGTCCCTCGCTCCACGGCATCCAGTGCGGAATGGCCCGCATGTCGATGGTCGCCAGCACCGGATCGCCGAGGCAGCCACGCCGCAGCAGGTCCTTCATCGCGCGCACCGACTGGTCGTAGCGCATGTTCTGGTTGACCGCCACGACGACGCCGGCCGATGCACAGGCCTCCACGCATTCGCGGGCTTCGCGCACCGACATCGCCAGCGGTTTTTGCGCTAAAATGCCTCGGATATGGTCGTTGTGCCGCGCCGCCTCGCGGATCAGCGTCGGCTGGGCGTCAGGCGGCACGGCCACGTCCAGTACCTCGACGGCGGGGTCTGCCAGCAACTCCGCGTAGGTCGCATGGACGCGGGGAATGCCGTGCTGTTCGGCGGCCGCGTGGGCGCGGTCTGGATTGCGGGAAGCGATGGCCACGGGCTGGAAACCAGCCTGCCGGTAAGCGACGAGGTGACAGTCGCGCATGATGAAGCCCGCGCCGGCGCAGCCGATGCGGAAATCCTTGCGGCGCGGCAGGCGCGGCAGGTAATCCAGCGGCGGGTCCATGATCTGCTCAACCGGAACCATTCGCCGACAGCACGCGCAGCTCGCGCGGCAGCGGGAAGCTGACGTGCTCCTCGCGCACCACCCGCGTCTCCACTGTCGCCCCATAGCGTTGGCGCAGCGTGCGGACGCACTCCTCCACGACCTCCTCCGGAGCGCTGGCGCCGGCCGTAATCAGCACCGTCTCACGGCCGGTGAAGCTGCCCTCCGGAATCTCGTGAACGCCGTCCACCAGATAAGCCGGCTTGCCGCTGGATTGGGCCAATTCCGCCAGGCGCCTGCTGTTCGAGCTGTTCTGGCTGCCTAGCACGATCACGGCGTCGGCTTCCGGCGCCAGCTCCTTGACCGCCTCCTGCCGGTTCTGCGTCGCATAACAAATATCATCGCGCGATGGGCCGACGATGTCGGGGAAGCGCCCCTTCAGGGCGGCGATGATGACCTCAGCGTCGTCCACGCTCAGCGTCGTCTGCGTCAGATAAGCCACGCGGGCGCCGGCCGGCAATTCCAGCCTTTTCACCTCGTCCACGTCCTGGACAAGCCGGATGCGGTCCGGCGCCTCGCCGGTCGTGCCCAACACCTCGTCGTGGCCCTCGTGGCCGATTAGCAGGATCGTGTATCCCTCCCGCGCGAACCGCACCGCTTCGAGGTGGACCTTGGTCACGAGCGGACACGTCGCATCGATGGCCCTTTGCCGCCGCTCCGCCGCCGCCTGCCGAATGGCCGGCGCCACGCCGTGAGCGCTATAGAGCACCGTCGCCCCTTCCGGCGCCTCCTCCATGCTGTCCACGAAGACGACGCCGCGCTTGCGGAAGCGCTCCACCACCGGCCGGTTGTGGACGATCTCGTGGTAAACGTACAGCGGCGTGCCGAACATTTCGAGCGCCCGTTCCAGGCTCTCGATCGCCATGTTCACGCCCGCACAGAAGCCGCGCGGATTGGCCAGGATGATTTTCACGGCACGACCCTCCTTGTCGTTCATGGTAGCGAGGTGCGGTGTGCGCCGCCATGCGGTCCGAAAGGCTGGGCCCCTGCTCGAACAGCCCAAACGGGACGGCTGCTTGACTATAAACCCTGCGCCGGGGGCGCGGCAACGGCATAAACCATCTTGGCGGCGCCGCCGCACCAGCTTGACCACGGTCGCCAGGCTGGTCCAAGCGCAGGCGTGGTGGATTTGGCGCAGCCTGCCGGCAATTCCGTCCGCATCGGCCGCGCCGGTTCCGGCGTCCCTTGCAAGCCTCCAGCCGGCGCGTCAAACTACTATACTCAGGTATCACGCCACAGAAAGGACCACGTCATGGCCGGGGTGCTCGCCGATTGGCAGATTCAGTCCGAGGTCAAGATCGAGCCGTTCGCAGAAAGCGCGGGGCGGCCGGGGGTCATTTCCTACGGCCTGAGCAGTTACGGCTATGACGTGCGGGTCGGCCGGCGTTTCAAGGTCTTCACGAACGCCCGCTGTACGGTCGTCGACCCCAAGAACTTCGACCGCGACTCTTTTGTGGACATCGAGGGCGATTTCTGCCTGATCCCCCCAAACAGCTTCGCCCTGGCGGAGACGGTCGAGTACCTGGAAATCCCGCGTGACGTGCTCGGCGTGTGCCTGGGCAAAAGCACCTACGCACGTTGCGGCATCATAGTGAACATAACCCCTCTGGAGCCGGAGTGGAGAGGGCGCATCACCATCGAAATTAGCAACACGACGCCGCTGCCTGCGAAAATCTACGCCGAGGAAGGGATTGCCCAGATCCTGTTCCTGCGGGCTGACGCCGTTTGCCGCGTGAGCTACGGCGACAAGCGCGGCAAGTACCAGGACCAAAAGGGGCTGACGTTGCCGTTCGTCGTCGGCCAGAAGCCACCGAGCTGAAGCCGGGATTCCATCACTGTCCGTGTACAATCGCTTCCATTTCCGATACATTCGTCTAGTGGACAGATTGCACGGCTCCACCCGCATTGTCGCGGACCGGCATCCCAGCCGCCGGCGCGCAGGGGTGTGAGCTTTTTTTGGCTCGAGACCTCTCATGCAGATCACCCGTCGTTACACCACGGAGGGGAAGGACCCCTTCGGGGCGTTTGCGTTCGTTTCGCGGACATCTCGGATCGTCAACCCGGACGGCAAGGTCGTCTTCGAGATGAAGGACCTGCTCGCGCCGGAAGCGTGGTCGCAGGTGGCCGTGGACATCCTGGCCCAGAAGTACTTGCGAAAGGCCGGTCTGCCGGCGCACGCCGAGCGCGTGCCGGAGGAAGGCGTGCCGGAATGGCTGCAGCGGAGCGCGGCGGCGGAGGGTCGTGGCAGAGTCTCAGACCATGCGGCAACGGGGGGCCAGGAAACGGACGCACGACAGGTGTTCCGCCGCTTGGCGGGCTGCTGGACGTATTGGGGCTGGAAGGGCGGTTATTTCACGGCGGAGGCCGACGCGCGGGCGTTCTTCGACGAAACCTGTTACATGCTGGCGGCGCAAATGGCGGCGCCGAACTCGCCGCAGTGGTTCAATACGGGCCTGTACTGGGCCTACGGCATCGAGGGGCCGCCGCAGGGGCACTTCCGCGTGGACCCCAAGACGGGCGCGATGCAAAAGTCCCAAAGTGCGTATGAACATCCGGCGCCCCATGCGTGCTTCATCCAGGCCATCAAGGACGATTTGGTGAACGAGGGCGGCATCATGGACCTGTGGGTCCGCGAAGCCCGCATCTTCAAATATGGCTCAGGCACCGGATCGAATTTCTCCCCTTTGCGCGGCGAGGGCGAACCGCTGTCCGGCGGCGGCAAATCGAGCGGCCTGATGAGCTTCCTCAAGATCGGCGACCGGGCGGCCGGGGCGATCAAGTCGGGTGGGACCACGAGACGCGCCGCCAAAATGGTGGTTCTCGATCTCGATCATCCGGATATCGAGGAATTCGTCAACTGGAAGGTGGTCGAGGAAGAAAAGGTGGCTTCACTGGTGGCTGGCTCGCGGCTGCTCAACCGGCGGCTGAACGCCGTCCTCAAAGCCTGCGCCCGTTGGCCGAACCCCGAGGAGCGTTTCGACCGCACGCGCAACGCCGATCTCCGCCAGGCGATCGCCGACGCCCGGGCGGCGCAGACCCCGCCCAGCTACGTCGAGCGGATGCTCCAGCTGGCGGCCCAAGGGTACACATCGGTGCAATTCGAGGAGTACAACACCGACTGGACCTCGAAGGCGTACTGCACCGTTTCCGGTCAGAACAGCAACAACTCGGTGCGCGTGGACAACGCCTTCATGAAGGCGGTGGAAGAGGACGGCTCCTGGCCGTTGTACTGGCGCACCGAGAAGGTGAAGGCGAAGACGGAAGATCGGCCGCCGAAGCCCTGCAAGACGCTGCGCGCCCGCGACCTGTGGGACCAGATCTCCTACGCCGCCTGGGCGTGCGCCGACCCGGGGTTGCAGTTCGACACGACCATCAACGAGTGGCATACCTGTCCGGCGGATGGGAGGATAAATGCCTCTAATCCCTGTAGCGAATATCTTTTTTTGGACGATACGGCATGCAATCTCGCCTCTTTGAATCTCTTAAAGTTCTATGAGGCCGTCTCCGGCCGCTTCGATGTGGACTCCTTCCGCCACGCCACGCGGCTCTGGACGCTGATCCTCGAAATCTCCGTGTACATGGCCCAGTTCCCCAGCGTATCCGTCGCACAGAAATCCTACGACTTCCGCACGCTCGGCCTCGGCTACGCCAACATGGGCTCGCTGCTCATGGTGCAGGGGCTGCCTTACGATTCGCCGGAAGGCCGCGCCCAGTGCGCTGCCGTCTCCGCGCTCATGCATGCGGCCAGCTATGCGACCTCCGCCGAGATGGCCGCCGAGGTCGGGCCGTTCTCGCGCTTCGAGGCCAACCGCGACGCCATGCTCCGCGTGATCCGCAACCACCGCCGGGCCGCCTTCAACGCGCCGGCGGAGGAGTATGAGGGCCTCACCGTCCCGCCGGTCGGCCTCGACGACCGCTGCTGCCCCGCCTACCTGCTCGAGGCGGCCCGGCGCGAGTGCGACCGAATGTTGGAGTTGGGAGAGAGGTATAGTTATCGCAACGCACAAGTCACTTGCATCGCTCCGACCGGGACCATCGGCCTGCTCATGGACTGCGACACCACCGGCGTCGAGCCGGATTTCGCCCTGGTGAAATTCAAGAAGCTGGCCGGCGGCGGCTACTTCAAGATTATCAACGCCTCCATCCCGCCCGCCCTGGCCCGCCTCGATTACACACCGAAACAGATCGAAGACATCGTCCGTTACTGCCGCGGCGCAGGCACGCTGCACGGCTGTCCGCACATTAACCCAGCCAGCCTCCGCGCCAAGGGCTTCCCCGACGACGCGGTCCGGCGCATCGAGGCGCAGCTGCCGGGCGTCTTCGAGCTGCCCTTCGCCTTCAATCGCTGGACCGTCGGCGACGACGTGTGCATCAAAAACCTCGGCTTCACCCAGGAACAGATCGAGGCGTCGAGCTTCGATCTGCTGACCGCCCTCGGCTTCAGCCGCGAGCAAATCGAGGAAGCCAACGCCTACGTCTGCGGCATGATGACCGTCGAGGGGGCGCCGCACCTCAAGCCGGAGCACCTGCCCGTCTTCGACTGCGCCAACCGTTGCGGCAAGTACGGCCAACGCTTCCTGACGGCCGAGGCCCACATCCGCATGATGGCCGCCGCCCAGCCGTTCGTCTCCGGCGCGATTTCCAAGACAATTAATATGCCCCATAGCGCCAATATCGAGGACGTCAAGAGCGCCTACAAGCTGAGCTGGCGGCTCTGTCTCAAGGCGAACGCTCTCTATCGCGACGGCTCCAAGCTCAGCCAGCCGCTCAACAGCGTGGCCGACGCCCCCGATCTGGACGCCGAGGTCGCCGCCGCGCCGGAGGCGAAGGCGGGGCCGGCGCAGGTGGCCGAGAAGATCGTCTACCGCTACCTGGCCCACCGCCGCCGACTGCCCGATCGCCGGGCCGGCTACACGCAGAAGTCGCGCATCGGCAACCACAAGATTTATCTGCGGACCGGCGAATACGAGGACGGCACGCTCGGCGAGATCTTCATCGACATGCACAAAGAGGGCGCCGCCTTCCGCAGCATGACCAACTGCTTCGCCATCGCCATTTCGCTCGGCCTGCAGCACGGCGTGCCGCTGGAGGAGTTCGTGGACGCTTTCCTGTTTACGCGCTTCGAGCCGAACGGCGTCGTGGCCGGCAACCCGCACATCAAGATGACGACTTCGATCATCGACTACATCTTCCGCGAGCTGGCCATCACCTATCTCGGCCGCCACGACCTGGCCCAGGTCGCCGAGGAGGACCTGCGCGGCGACGCGATGCACCGGGACAACGAGGAGCCGGATTTCGAGTCGGAGGAGGTCGTCGAGCAGCGTCTGGTGCCGGCTGAGCCGACGCCGACGCCCAAGGCATTCGCCACGCCGCGAAGCGAACATCTTCGGCCGCTGGCGGAGAACGGCCACGGCCATAAGCACGGCAGCAGCGGCGTCACAGTCGCGGCGACGCCGATGGAGCAGAAGATTCGCCAGGCCCGGCTCAAGGGCTACGAAGGCGACCCATGCGGCGAATGCGGCCAGCTCACGCTGGTGCGCAGCGGCGCTTGCTGCAAATGCGACACCTGCGGGGCGACGAGCGGGTGCAGCTGAAAGCAGGGGCGAGCGGCGGCGCAAGTCAGCCCGCAGCGCAAGCAAAGGCATTCCCTTGCTTGCGCTGCGGGCTGACTGACGCCGCGCCGCTCCCCTACCCTAAACCAAGCCGTTTCAGCCGACTGAACAGCGTGCTGCGCGACATGCCCAGAGCGCGGGCCGCCTCCGCCTTGTTGCCGCCGGCCGCCGCCAGCGCCCGCACCAGCAGCTCCCGCTCCCGCGACGCCTGTTCGCCCTGGAACCGCGCCTCGTCGATCGCCGATGGGCCGCCGTTCCGCCGCTTTGGCTCTTCCGAAGGGATCGCGCCGATCCCCTCGGCCGGCTGCATTTCCAGCGGCAGATCGCGCACCGTCACCACCGAACCCTCT
>DATKHW010000716.1:0-4159 GCA_035546275.1 Gemmataceae bacterium | reverse complement strand
CCGGCCAGCGCATCCTGGCGGCGGCGAAGTGCAACCTGGCCATTCCTCCGCGGCCGCTGCGCTTCGCCCTGGAGCCGGCCGACGGCGTCATCCGCGTGCGCTGGCTGGGCGAGGCGGACGTCACGGCCGACGAGCTGGTCCGGCGGCTGACGCGGTCGGAGTGGGCCAAGCGCGCCGAAGAGCGGACCCGCCTGCAGGAGGCCGTCGAGTTCCTGCGCAACCTGCTGGCCGACGGCCCGCAGCCGACGGCCCACGCCTACCTGCTGGCCCAAATCGAGGGCATCGCCCGCCGGACGCTGCAGCGGGCGCTCAAGCCGGCCGGCGTCCGGCAGCGGCGGGCGGCGAAAGGCGGCGATCCGGTGTGGGAGCTGGACGGCGCGGAAGGGCCGAGCCGTCAGAAACAAATGCGGGGGGAAGCGGACCATGGCGCGGCGGCGCACGGCCCGAAAAAGTCTGATCCGTCAACGAGTTAGCGGTGCGCCAACCGCTTGCCCGGTTGGCGCAAGTGGCGCAGGCCCCCGCCGGCAGCGCCCGTCTCAGCTCCCCGGCGGCGACCAAACCGCCAGGCGACGGCGCGTGTTTCCGCCTGTGCCGAGTCGGCCCCGGCATGTACAATGCTTGCGGATTCGTTTACCGAGCATCGCAACGGACCAAGCACATGGCAACCGCCGCTCCTCCTGAACAGACCGACGACCAGCGCATCGTCGAGTTCGACGTCCGCACCGACGAAATGCTCGTCAACATGGGGCCGCAGCATCCCAGCACCCACGGCGTGCTGCGCCTGGTCCTGCGCACCGACGGCGAGGTCATCTCCCAGGTCACGCCGCACCTCGGCTACCTGCACCGCTGCGCCGAGAAGATCGGCGAGAACGTCACGCCGATTCAGTTCATCCCCTACACCGACCGCATGGACTACCTGGCCGGGATGAACATGAACCTGGCCTACTCGCTGGCCGTCGAAAAACTCTGCGGCATGAAGATCCCGGAGAAGGCGCAGGTCATCCGCGTCCTCATCGCGGAGATGAACCGCATCGCCAGCCACTTGGTCGGCATGGGAGCGTACGGCCTCGATCTCGGCACGTTTAGCCCGTTTCTGTATGCCTTCCGCGAGCGCGAGATGATCCTCGACCTGTTCGAGGAGGTGTGCGGCGCCCGGCTGACGTACAGCTATCTCACGGTCGGCGGCGCCCACGACGACCTGCCCGAAGGCTGGCCGCAGCGCTGCCGGGAGTTCCTCAACTACCTCAAGCCGCGTATTCCGGAATACCACACCCTGCTGACGACGAACCACATCTTCGTCCAGCGCACAGCCAACATCGGCAACCTCGACCGCGACACGGCCCTGAGCTACGGCTGCACCGGGCCGATGCTGCGCGGCTCGCTCGACCGCCGCAAGGGCGACCCCGACTGGGACCTTCGCCGCATCGAGCCGTACTGCGGATACGAGACCTACGACTTCAACGTCGTGACGCCGCCGTTCGGCGACCGCTGGGGCTGGAAGACGCCGCCGGGCACGGTCATCGGCGACGCCTGGCATCGATTCATGGTGCGCATGCTGGAGGTGGTCGAGAGCATCAAGATTTGCGAGCAGGCGCTTGACCGCTATGCCACCGCCCAGGGGTCGCACCGGGTCGAGCTGCCGCGCCACCTGCCGGCCGGCGAAGCCTACATGGAAACGGAGTGCCCGCGCGGCCAAATGGGTTTCTATGTCGTCGGCGGACCGGGCAAGAGCATGGTCCCGCTGCGGGTGCGGGCGCGGTCGTCGAGCTTCTGCAACCTGAGCGTCACCGACGAGATTTGCCGCAACTGCCTCATCGCCGACGTGCCGGCCGTCGTCGGCAGCATCGACATCGTCATGGGCGAGATAGACAGGTGAGCCGGCGCGGCGCCTATTGCTGAACGGCGCCGCCGGCAAGCGGCGCCGGGACACGTCTTTTCTGTTCGTGGTTTCGATGGTTCGGATCGTTTGGCGCGACTCGCGCCGCGCGGTAGCATAACGGGGTCAGGACGGCCCTCAGGCGGCCTCCGCCGGTCGCCGTATGCGGTGCATGCGTTCCTCTCCCTCTTCTCCGGCTATGGCGTCGGGGATGGATTGAATCAAGGAGGCGTTCCCGTGATTCGCATCGACAAGATCCTGTATCCGACCGATTTCTCTTCCTACTCGAATCAGGCGTATTTCCACGCCGTTGCGTTGGCCGAGAACCACCGGGCCAGCCTCACCGTGCTATTCGTCTACACGCCCGACATGATTACGCCCGGTTCCGAAGGCGACGAAAACGCCGACCGCCGCTATTGGCAGAACCAGCTCGAACAGATTCGGCCCGTCGATCCGGCCATCCCGGTCAGTCACGTCTTCCTCGAAGGCGATCCGGCCGAGGAGATCGTCCGCTACGGCCGCGACGCCGGCGTGGACCTCATCGTCATGGGCACGCACGGCCGCACCGGCCTGGAACGGCTGCTGATGGGCAGCGTCGCGGAGCGCGTCTTGCGCGACGCCTCCTGCTCCGTGCTGGTGGTCAAGCTGCCCAAGGGCATCCCGGCCACGGAACGCGGCGACGTGGAAGTGGCCGCCAGCCCGGCGTAGGACGGCGGCGGCTTGCGAAAAGAAGCAGGGCCGCGGCCCTGCTTTCTTATGCCGGCTCACTGGAATCCGCGCACGGGATGCGGCCGGTAGGGCGCTTCGAGCCGGCGGATTTCTTCGGCGCTCAATTGCAGGTCCAGCGCGGCGATCGCGTCGTCGAGGTGCTGCAATTTCGTGGCGCCGATGATCGGAGCGGCGACGGCCGGCCGCGACAGCAGCCATGCCAGCGCCACTTGAGCCGGCGGAACGCCGCGGTCCTTGGCGACCCCCCGCACCGCGTCGATCACGTCCTGGTCGCTCGGCTGGTCGTACAGTTTGCGGGCGAAATCGTCCGAAGCGGCCCGGCGCGTCGATTCGGCGTCGGCCGGTGACTGCCGCGTCCCGGCCAGCAGGCCGCGCGCCAGCGGCGACCAGGGGATCGCCGCCACGCCCTCCGCCTGGCACAACGGCAACATTTCCCGCTCCTCCTCTCGGTAAAGGAGGTTGTAGTGGTTCTGCATCGTCACGAACCGCGCCCAGCCGTTGCGCTCCGACAAGCTCAGCGCCTGGGCGAATTTCCACGCCGCCGTCGAGCTGGCGCCGATGTAGCGCACCTTGCCCTGCCGCACCAGAAAATCCAGGCCCGCCAGCATCTCGTCGATCGGCGTATCCGGGTCGAAGCGATGGACTTGATAGAGGTCGATCGTCTCCATTCCCAGGCGGCGCAGGCTGGCCTCGCAGCCCTGAACGACGTGCTTGCGCGACAGACCGCCCATGTTCGGTCGATCCGACAAGGGGTTGAAGACCTTGGTGGCGACGACGCATTCTTCGAGAGGGGCGAATTGCTTGAGCGCCCGGCCGGTCACTTCCTCGCTGGCGCCGAGCGAGTACATGTCGGCGGTGTCGAAGAAGTTGATGCCCGCTTCGATTGCCCGGCGGAAGAACGGCCGCGCGGCGGCTTCGTCGAGGACCCACGGCCGCCAGGCGGGGCTGCCGTAGCTCATGCAGCCCAGGCAGAGACGGGACACCGTCACGCCGGTGCGGGCCAGCAAGGTGTATTTCATAGCAGGTCTCCAAAAGAGGCGATATGGCGAGCCGCCGGCGTAGGCCGGCCGATGGGCCGCCAGGTCGCCGATGACATCCTACATCGACCGGCGCTCGCCGGCCGCTTGCCGGCTGACGGCGTTCTGCGCTTCCAAGCATTTTCTGCTTTTTGCTTGACCTCCCAGTTTCCGGCGCATTACCATCCATCCTCCATTCGCGTCGTATCGCCCGACCCATCTTCGGAGACGCAGCCATGTCGGTCAACCTTGCACGCTTCCTGAAGGATGCAGCGCGCAAACTGATGAGCTTCAAGGATCGTCCGCGGCCGATCCGCAAGGGACCGCCGTCCGTCAGGCTGTACCTGGAGTAACTGGAAGACCGCTTGCAGCCAAGCGGCCTCACGCTCACGCCGCAGTCGCTGAATGTGACGGCGGGCGTGGCGACCAGCTTGAATATCGCCACGATGACCGACTCCGACGGCAGCACGTCCCCGCAGGCTTACACGTCTCCGCTGAATTACGGCGACGGCAGCAGCACGACCAGCGCCTTCATCGC
>DATKHW010000715.1:0-2853 GCA_035546275.1 Gemmataceae bacterium | reverse complement strand
ACTGGGACGGCAGCTGGGAGATTGTGAACGGGAGCCACGACGGCGCCTTCGTCGATTGGGAACACTTCAACTCAGGCAAGCACTACAGCGTGCATGGACAAATCTTCTCCAACGGCGTGCTCCACTTGACCTACACCGTGGATGACGGCCAGGGGAACACGCTGAACTCCGGCCGCGGCGACTTCACCAGGCAGTGAGCGGAGGGCCAGCCCGCCGATGCGCGCTGGACTCGCCGCCCCGGCAGTCGAGCCCACGCCTGCCGGGGCGGCTTCCCGCGCCGGGCGCCCCCCCGACGCCGCCGGACGGAGCGCGGCCGGCGCCGGCGTGGTCGTCCGTATGGGAACGAGATAAACGGCGGGGACAAGCCCCGCCGCTCGTCATTCCCACCCCGACGAAAATTTTTTTCATTTCCTGTCCGCCCCGCACCGCGATTGCGATGCCCATGCAAAGGCGACAGCCGACCCGCCTGCATCGCCCCGGCGGTTTCGCACGCCGACCCAAGGAGCATCTGTATGAACTGGCTTCGCAATCTGCTCGGACTGCGCGCGCCCTCCCGTAAACCGGCCCCCCGGCCCCGCGTCACGCCGCGGCTGGAGGCCCTCGAAAACCGCGTCACGCCGACCGTCACGTACTTCGGCGGCCCCATCCTGGCCCAACCCAAGATCGAGGGCCTCTACTACGGCGACCAGTGGATCTACAACTCCAACCTGGTGAATACCGCGAACAATCTCGACAGCTTCCTGGCATACCTCGTGGACAGCCCCTACACCGACCAGCTCACCCGGGCCGGCTACGGCGTCAGTCGTGGAACCAAGATATCCGGCACCGCCCAGGACGTCACCCTCGACAACACCAAGTACCTCGAAGAGAGCACGATCCAGACCACCCTCCAAAACGACATCAGCAGCGGCAACTTGCAAAAGCCCGACGCCAACACCCTCTACGTGGTCTTCATCGAGCCGAACATCGCCGTGCAGGACACGGGCGGCGGCACCAGCGACAACTTCTACGGCTTCCACAACGCCATCGCCGCGAGCGGCGGCGGGACCATCCGCTACATCATCGTCCCCACCCCCGGCGGGACCTACAGCAACGCCTCCGAAAACTCCAGCCTCAACGCCGTCGACGAAATGGAACTCGTCGCCTCCCAGATGTTCGTCAACACCGTCACCGACCCCGACGTCACCCTCAGCCAGAACCTCTCGACGGCGGGGTGGTTCGACCAGACGGCAGGCTCCGAGGTGGGTAACTTCTACCCCGGCCAGTACGTGGACGTCGGCAACGGCTTCCCCGACAAAACGATCGTTGATAAAAACGACGACCCGATCTTCCCGACCGAACTCTCGCTGCAGGTCTACACCTTCAACGCCACGGCCGGCACGCAGTTCTCCGGCGAGGTCGCTCTCGCCACCGACTCGGTCGGCTTGACCAAGGGGACCAACCTCACGGCGAAGATCAACTGGGGCGACGGAACCACGTCGGCCGGGACCATCTACACCGACAGCCAGGGCGATTTCCAGGTTTACGGCACGCACACCTACGCCAAAAGCGGCAACGTCACGGTCACCGTCTCCGTGCAGGACGGCACCAACTCGATCGGCTACGCCACCGGAAGCAAGACCGAAACCATCCAGCCTGGCTCGGGCGGAGGCGGCGGAGGCGGAGGCGGGGGCGGAGGCGGGGGCGTCGCCTTTCAGGCGGCCGATTTCCCCGGCTCCGGCGTCTGGCGGCACAGCGCCGCCTACGGCTGGCAGCAGCTCACCCCGGTGGACGCGTCCCTGGTCAGCGTCGCGGCCGGCGGATTCGTGGCCGCCGAGTTCCCCGGCGACGGCGTGTGGCGCTACGAAGACGCCACGGGCTGGCAGCAGCTCACCAGCGCCAACGCCAGCCTGATCGGCATGGCCGACAACGCCGACGTGGGGGCCGAGTTCACCGGCTACGGCGTCTGGCGCTACGCCGACCCCGACGGCTGGGTGCAGCTGACGCCGGCCAACGCCACGGAACTCAGCGTCGCCGGTCAGGGCATCGTGGCCGCCGAGTTCCCCGGCTACGGCGTCTGGCGCTACGAGGACGCCAACGGCTGGCAGCAGCTCACCACGGCCAACGCCGCCCAGATCGCCGTGGATGTCGACGGCGACGTGGCGGCCGAGTTCACCGGCTACGGCGTGTGGCGCTACAAGGACATCAACGGCTGGGCGCAGCTCACCAGCGCCAACGCCGCCCACATCAGCATCGCCGGCGCCGGCATCGTGGCGGCTGACTTCACCGGCTACGGCGTCTGGCGCTTCGAGGACGTCAACGGCTGGCAGCAATTCACCGGCGCCGACGCCGTCCTGGTCGCGGTGGACGCCAACGCCGACGTGATCGGCACGTTCGGCAACGGCTTCTGGCTCTACCAGGACGGCTCGGGCTGGGACCAGCTGACGGCCGCCAACGGCACGGAAATGGCCGCGGCGGCGTGATAGTGAGCGGGCGGCCGGACCGCGGGGACCGATCCCCGCCGTCCGGCGCTCAGCTCCCGGACTTTCACGCCATCCCGACGTGGAAAAAGCGGGCGCGAAAAGAGGAGAAAAGGTGTCAGAGGAGAAAAGGTGTCAGGAACCTTTTCCGGAGAGGAGAAAAGGTGTCAGGAACCTTTTCCGCTCTTCGGCCATAGCGCTGCTCCTTTCCATCTGATCGCTTCAAGCGTCCACCCGTCGGTACTCCTCAGGGGAAAGTAGAGTCGAGAGGTGGCGCGGTGGTGTAGGCTGCGGTATGTCCGGGTGTCCGGGTTTCCCCTTCGTGGCTCAGAACCGCAAGCCATGCTCCGTCTCCACCTCCCGCTCATCGAACCGGACGGGCGGATTTCCCGCA
>DATKHW010000714.1:0-16805 GCA_035546275.1 Gemmataceae bacterium | reverse complement strand
TCGAAGACTCAGCCCCGGCCACACCATCCAATGGAGAAATGTTATGGCCAAGACAGTGGCGGACCTGCTGGTCGAACGGCTGATCGGCTGGGGCGTGAAGACCATCTTTGGCTTTCCCGGCGACGGCATCAACGGATTCTTCGAAGCACTGCGAACCCACGAAAAAGAGATTCGCTTTATCCAGGTGCGGCATGAGGAGGCGGCCGCGTTCGCCGCCTGCGGCCACGCCAAGTACACGGGCCAGATCGGCGTCTGCTGCGCCACGTCCGGCCCCGGCGGCGTCCATCTGCTCAACGGCCTGTACGACGCCAAGTGCGACGGCGTGCCAGTGCTGGCGATCACCGGACACACCTTCTCCGACATGATCGGCACGCACTTCCAGCAGGACGTGGACCTCACCAAGCTCTTCATGGACGTGGCCGTCTACAACGAACGGCTCATGGGGCCGACCCACGTAGACAACTGCATCGACGAGGCGATTCGCACCGCGCTGGGTCGGCGAGGCGTGGCTCACGTCTGCATCCCCAAGGACATCCAGGAGTGGACGGCCACGGAGAAGGGACGCACTGCCATGAACGTCAAGGGCCACAGCGGCGGATATGCGAACTCGCCGCTGCTGCCCGACCCATCGGTGATTCGGCAGGCCGCCGATCTCATCAATTCCGGATCCAAGGTCGCCCTGCTGGCCGGCCGCGGCTGTCTCGGCGCCTCGTCGCAGCTCTTGCAGCTGGCGGAGAAAGCGGCCGCCCCGATCGTCAAGGCGCTGCTCGGCAAGGCCGTCGTCCCCGACGACCATCCGTACACCACCGGCGGCCTCGGCCTGCTCGGCACAGCCCCGTCGCAAGAGGCGATGAAGGGATGCGACACGCTGGTCATCGTCGGCAGCAGCTTCCCCTGCGACGAGTTCCTGCCCAAGCCGGGCCAGGCGAAGTGCGTCCAGATCAACATCGACCCTGCCCGCATCGGTTTGCGCTACCCTGTGGACGTCGGCCTGATGGGCGACTGCGGCCGCGTCCTGGACGCGCTGCTGCCGATGATCGAGCGGAAGAAGGACCGCAGTTATCTGGAAAAGGCCCAGAAATCCATGAAGGAGTGGAACGACCTGCTGCAAAAACGCGCCACGGTGATGGAGAAGCCGCTCAAACCGCAGGTGGTCGCGGCGGCGGTCAACAAGTACCTGGCCGACGACGCCGTCATCGCCTGCGATTGCGGCACGGTGACGACCTGGGGCGCCCGCTATGTGAAAATGCGCGAGCGGATGCAGTTCTCGGCGTCCGGCCTGCTGGCGACGATGGGCAACGGCATGCCCTACGCCTTGGCCGCGGCCCTGGCCTATCCGGGCCGGCAGGTCGTCGCGCTGTGCGGCGACGGCGGCTTCACCATGATGATGGGCGAGATGGCCACGATGGTGAAATACAACCTCCCGGTCAAGGTCGTCATTTTCAAGAACAACACGCTCGGTCAGATCAAGTGGGAGCAGATGGTCATGGAGGGCAACCCGGAGTTCGGCGTGGATCTGCAGCCGATTGACTTCGCCGCCTACGCCCGCGCTTGCGGCGCCGCCGGCTTCGCCGTGGACGATCCGAAGAACGTCGATGGGGCCTTGCGCGAGGCGTTCGCGCATCCGGGGCCGGCGCTGGTGGAAGCGACGATCGACGCTCACGAGCCGCCGTTGCCGGGCCATGCCACGATGTCGCAGATGTGGCACTTCGCCAAGTCGCTCATCCGCGGCGAAAAATACGCTCCCGAAATCATCAAAACGGTGCTGGCGGACACGATCCGACAGGTCGTGTGAGGTGCGAGGTGAAAAGTTCCTTGGCTCGGCCGGACGCGGCGCTGACCCGCTTGGAAGTCGCCGCCTATACGATTCCCACCGATTCCCCAGAATCGGACGGGACGATTTCCTGGGACTCCACCACGCTCGTCGCCGTCCACGCCCACGCCGGCGGCGCCGTCGGCTTCGGCTATACCTATGCGGCGGCGGCCGCCGCGCCGGTCGTGGAAGAGCAACTGGCGCCGGCGGTCCAGGGCTTTGATGCGATCGACGTGCCGGCGGCCTGGGCCGCAATGAACCGATGCGTGCGCAACATCGGTCGGCCGGGCGTTGCGGCGATGGCGATCTCGGCCGTCGATTCCGCCCTCTGGGATCTGAAGGCCCGCCTCCTGAACTTGCCGCTCGTCACGCTGCTGGGCGCCTGCCGCGACGCCGTGCCGGTTTACGGCAGCGGCGGCTTCACTTCCTATACGAAGGCGCGGCTCCAGGAGCAGCTGGCCGGCTGGGTTGCGGAGGGTATTCCGCGCGTGAAGATGAAAATCGGCGCGCATCCGGCCGACGAATTCGAGCGCGTCTGCGCCGCCCGCCAGGCGATCGACGAGAACACCGAACTCTTCGTGGACGCCAACGGCGCCTGCAGCAGCAAGCTGGCTCTGGACTTCGCGGGGCGCGTCGCCGATTTCGGCGTGACCTGGTTCGAGGAGCCGGTCTCTTCCGACGACCTGGAAGGGCTGCGGCTCGTCCGCGACCGGGCGCCGGCCGGCATGGACATAGCCGCTATTTCCACGACCACGTGCGCATCGAACACATGCTGTTCGACGGCGCCCTGTCGCCCATCGACGGCGCCTTGCGGCCCGACCTGTCGCGGCCCGGCCACGGGCTGGAATTGAAGCGCGCCGACGCCAAGCGTTACGCCGTCCACTCCGGTTAACCGCCCGCCGCTATTGCAAGGAGCAGCCATGCTGACCACCCTTCCCATATTGAGGGCGCAAAACGAGCAAAAACGGTTCGAGCGTCAGCGCTACGACGACTCGCGCACCCCGATTCCCGCCAAAAACACGAAGGCCCTGGAGGCCGAGCTGCGCAAGCGAATCCAGGGTGAGGTACGCTTCGACGCCGGCAGCCGGGCCTTGTACGCCACGGACGGCTCCAACTACCGGCAGGTCCCCATCGGGGTCGTCGTGCCGTGCAGCACGGAGGACGTGATCGAGACGGTCGCGGCGGCACGGCATTGCGGCGCTCCGGTGCTGGCGCGGGGCGGCGGCACGAGTCTGGCCGGCCAGTGCTGCAACGTCGCCGTCGTCCTCGACTTCACCAAGTACCTGCACGGCGTCATCCGGATCGACCCGGCTGAGCGATTGGGCATGGTCCAGCCTGGCTGTGTGCTGGACGATCTGCGGGCCGCGGCTCAGGAGCACGGCCTCACCTTCGGCCCCGACCCCGCCACCCATACGCACAACACCCTTGGCGGAATGCTCGGCAACGACTCGTGCGGCGCCCATTCCCTGCTGTGCCGCAAGCACGGCCTCGGCCTGCGCACCGCCGACAACACGCACGAGCTGGAAGTCCTCACTTACGACGGTCTGCGGCTGCGCGTCGGCGAAACGACGCCCGACGAGCTGGAGCGCATCATGCACGAAGGCGGCCCACGGGGCGAACTGTACGCGAAACTCAAGGCATTCCGGGACAAGTACGCCGACGAGATCCGCCGGCGAATGCCGAAGATCTCCGAGTTGCCGCGGCGCGTTTCCGGCTACAACCTCGACTCTCTGCTGCCGGAAAACGGCTTCCACGTGGCCCGCGCCCTCGCCGGCCCCGAATGCACGCTGGTCACGATCCTCGAAGCGACGATGATCCTTGTCCCGAATTCCAAGGCGCGGTCGCTGCTCGTTCTCGGCTACCCGGACGCCTATGAGGCGGCCGATCACCTGATGGAAATCCTGCCCTTCCAGCCCACGGCGCTCGAAGGCCTGGATCACCTCCTTTACGAATTCGTGAAGCAGAAAGGAGAGAAGGACGCCGACCTGAAGCTGCTGCCGCCGGGCCAGGGCTTCCTGATGGTCGATTTCAGCGGCGACAGCAAAGCCGACTCCGACGAGCAGGCGCGGCGGTGCATGGAGGCGCTGAAGAAGGGCGGCAAGCCGCCAGAGATGAAGCTGTTCGACGACCCCAAGCAAGAAAAGATGATCTGGAAAGTGCGCGAAGGCGGCCTCGGCTCGACGGCCTGGGCCCCGGCCGGCCGGACTCGTGGCCCGGGACGAGAAGAGCGGGCCGAAAGTCCACGCCCATGTCGTCGTCGGCCGGTTCGACGGCACGACGCGGGGCGGCCACCTGCTGGAAGCGCACGTGCGGCCGACGCTGGAAGTGATCCTGGTGGAGTCGCCGGCGCACTTGCATAAAAAATACGATCCGGAGTCAAAATTGGCCTTGATCCGCCTGTAAGGGCGGGCTTGCGACGATTTCGTGGGCCGCATTCCTCCGGGCGCGGCGCCCGGCATGAGCGGCCTGTCTGCGAAGAGAGGAGATGGTTCCATGATGCGAGCATTTCTGTGCTCGGCCGCCCTCTTGGGCCTGGGGAGCGTCTGCCTGGCGGCGGACGCCAAGGACGCCAAGAATGACAACGGCATGACAGCGACGGTCTTCAAGGTGGACGCCAAGAACAACACCGTCAGCCTGCGCTGGAAGGACAAGGACGGCAAGGACCAGACGCAGACGGTGGAGCTGGGCAAGGACGTGCAGCTGACCGACGAGAACGGCAAGGCAGTCAACGCCGAGGCTTTGAAGGAAGGTCAGCAGGTGCGCGTGACCGAGAACAACGGCAAGGTCACGGCGCTGCAGCTTCAGAAGGCCGGGCCGGCGAACAATCCGGCTTTCGAGGCCACGATCACCAATGTGGATGCGAAAAAGGGAACGATCACCGTGAAAATGAAGGACAAGGACGGCAAGGACGTGGAGAAGATGTTCGCGCTGACGGAGGACGCCCGCTTTTTCGACAGCACGGGCAAGGTGGCGGCCCTGGACGTCTTCCGCTCGGGCAACGACGTTCTGATCGTGGAGGAGGAGGGCAAGCTGAAGCAGATCCAGCAGAAGGGCCCGGAAAAGAAGGAGCCGGGCAAGTAAGTGCACGCCGCCGGCCCTGCGCTGGCTGTGCGCGGGGCCGAGGGCATGGACGACGACGGCAGTTCCCGCGGTAAGGATCGCGCTTACAGCTGCTGCCAGGCTATTCCTTCATGTCCGAAGCGAAACGCCTCCGGATGCAGCAACTCCGCCAGGATTTCCAGCGATTCCACCAACCGCGGCCCCGGCCGATTGAAGAACTGGTTGCCGTCCGTCAGAAATACTCGGCCGTCGCGCACCGCCCGGAGCCGCGGCCATTCCGGCCGTTCCGTCAGCGCCGGCATTTCTTGCCGCGTCCGCCCGATGTCGAAGCCGCACGGAAGCACCACGATCACGTCCGGGTCGCGCTCGGCGAGCTGGTCCCACGTCATCCACGGCGAATGCTTGCCCGCTTCGCCGAAGAGGTTCACGCCGCCGGCCCGCTCCACCAGCTCCGGCATCCAGTTGCCCGCCGCCATCAGCGGATCGATCCATTCGATGCAGGCCACGGTCGGCCGATCGGTCAGCGATCGCGCCCGATCCGCAATGGCGTCCATGCGGCTCTGCAATCTCCGAATCGCCTGGCCGCCGCAGTCCCGTGCATCCAGCGCTTCGGCGACCAGCTCGATGTCCGTCCACACATCGGCCAGCCGATTCGGCGCCAGCGACACGAGCTTTGGACAGGCTCGCAGCCACGAGCAGACCGCTCGCTCCACGTCGCGCAGGCTGACGGCGCACACCTCGCAATGCGATTGCGTCACAATCACGTCCGGCTCCAGTTCGCGCAGCCGTTCCGCATCGACGCGGTAAACGGACAGGGCGTCGCTCAGCAGCGCTTTGACGCGCTGGTCGATCTCGCGGCTGGAGCCTTCCACGTCGAACTTCGGCGCCGTGACGATGGGAAGCCGACGCACCGACTCCGGATAGTCGCATTCATGCGATCGGCCCACCAGCTGCTCCTCGAAGCCGAGGGCGCAGACGATCTCGGTGGCGCTGGCGATGAGGGAGACGATGCGCGGCATGGCGTTCACTTCTTGGCTGGCGTGACGGCGGTGGAGGTCGGTTCGTCCAGCCGCTTGCGCAGCCAGCGGCGGAACACGTCGGCCTCCGCCTCCTTGTTGGTCCAGCGCGCCCGATCGAACATCGTCAGCGCCATCAGCAACGCGTGGTGCTGCCCGGCGCGGTCGCCGGCCAGCTCAAACTGACGGTACAGCGTGTCGATGAGGTCCACACTTTCTTGGGCCGACGCCTCGTCGCGGAAGCCGAGCTTTCCGGCGAAGAACTTGGAGTAGACGTTCATCGGCTTGGCCGTGGACGTATAGAGATCGAAATAGCCCGGCGCCTGGTCGGCCCCTTGCAGCACGCCTGCGACGTAGCTCGGCCGGGACAGCGTGATCGCCGCCAGGTCATTGACCTCGGTGATGCCCGCTTTGTAAAGCGTTAAAATCTGGTCCTTCTTGCTGACCCGGCGCGCCGCCGGCGCCTCGGGTCTTTCCATCTCGCGAATGTCGGTCATGGTCTCACCCCAGCAGCGGTTTCGGCCGCCGCCCTACCGGATCGAGTCCGACGTACACCACTTCCGCTTCCGTGACGGGCAGCGTCTCCGTGCCGCGCTCCGCCTCGACGCTCACGTGCATCGTGATCGACGTGCGGCCGAGCCGTTCCGTTCGTGTCCAGAATCGCACCACGTCGCCGACCAGCACCGGCCGTTTGAACTCCACGCGGTTCAGCGCCACCGTCGCCAGCATCGGCGGCAGTCCGCCTGCTTGCATCACTGCACGCCGGGCGCCGATTGCACCGGCCTGGTCGATGTAACTCAAAATCACGCCGCCGAAGATCGCCCCATGCGGGTTCACGTCGCGCGGCATCATGACGACCTGAATGGCCAGATACGGCTCCGCCATCATGCCTCCTTCACGTAGGATAGGATTCCAATCCTATCCCACGATCAATGCAGCGTTTCGATCTCCTCGCGCACCATCCGCACGCCTTCGACCATCGCCGCCAGCTTGTGGACCGCCACGTACCGCGCCGTCTGCGAGAAGCCGCAGTCCGGCGTGACTTGGACGCGTTCGGCGTCGATGTGCCGCAGCACGGTCCGCAGCCGCTCCGCGACCAGCTCCGGCGGCTCGATCCACGTGTTCTTCACATCCACCAACCCGACCGCCAGGCCCATCGGCGGCTTGATCTCGACGGCCAGCTCAATCTCCGCCATCTCGCGGCTGGCGAATTCCAGCGCCAGCTGCTTCACCGCGGCCCGCGCCAAATGCGGGAACAGGGCCCGATAGCTGCGCCGTCCCACCGCCCGGCCGCGATAATTGCCAAAACACATATGCAAACTCGTAAATGCGGTTACGCCCTCGATGGTGCGCGCGATCAGGTCGAGGAATTCCTCCGGCCTATCCGGCCGGCAGGCGAAGCTCGGCTCATCCAGCTGAAGGAACTCGACGCCGACCCGCTCGAGCGCGCGCAGCTCCCGGTTGACGATCGGCAAGAGCGCCTCGGCGATCGCCCGGCGGTCGCGGTAAACCTCGCCGCCGTCGATGCAGCCGGCCAGCGTGAACGGGCCGGGGACCGGCATTTTGATGGGGGCGTCGGTAAGGCCGTGCAGCCGGCGATATTCCTCGACGATGCCGAGGCCATGCGGCGCCGCCAGCGGAGCCACGCAGAGATACCGACTGCGCTGGTCGTGGGCCGGCGGACCCCAGCGGCGGCCGGACGGCAACGGCTTGAGGCCCGTCAAATGGTCGTAGAAGCCGAGGTTGAAATCGACGCGCTGCATCTCGCCGTCGGTGATGAGATCGGCCCCGGCTCGGAGCTGATCGTCCACGGCCAGGCGGACGGCGTCGCGCACCGCCTCGTCTCGGTCGGCGGCGCCGAACAGGTCCGGCTGGCGGGCCGCGTCGTCGCAGAATTTGGCGTACCAGCCGGGAAACGACCAGCTGCCGATCACGGTCGCGGGGAGCAGCGGGAGCGTCGTCATGCGGGCAGTATACGCGGCAACCGCGGTAGTGGAATCGCCTGCGTTCTGGTAAGATAAACCCTGGAAAAGGAAGCAACCCCATCGACCCCGAGGAATGGATCAGTGCCGGACGACCTCACCCCGCCAGGCAGCCCGCCGACTCCCCCCGCAACGCCTACCGCCGTCCCTCCCAACGGCGACGGCGCCGATCCGCTCAACATCGCGGACGAGCTGAAAGACAGCTATCTCACCTACGCCATGAGCGTAATCATCAGCCGGGCGCTGCCGGACGTGCGCGACGGCCTTAAACCGTCGCAGCGGCGCATCCTGGTCGCCATGAACGACCTGCACCTCGGCCCCAACTCCGGCCGGGTGAAGTGCGCCAAGATTTGCGGCGACACCAGCGGCAACTACCATCCGCATGGCGAGGCCAGCGTCTATCCCACGCTGGTTCGCATGGCCCAGGAATGGAACCTCCGCTGCGTCCTCATCGACAAACAGGGAAACTTCGGCTCCATCGCCGGCCTGCCGCCGGCCGCCATGAGGTACACAGAGGCTCGCTTATCCGCGGTAGCCGCGGAAATGCTCACGGACCTCGATCACGAGACCGTGGACATGATCCCCAATTACGACGGCCGGCACCTGGAGCCGACCGTCCTGCCGAGCCGCTTCCCCAACCTGCTCGTCAACGGCTCCGACGGCATCGCGGTCGGCATGGCCACCGATATTCCGCCGCACAACCTCCGCGAAGTCTGCGACGCCGCCGTGCTGCTCATCGACAACCCGCAGGCCAACTTGCTCGACCTGCTGGAGGTCCTGCCAGGGCCGGACTTTCCGACCGGCGGCATCATCTGCGGCCGGCAGGGCATCCTCGACGCCTATTCCACCGGCCGCGGCCGAGTCACCCTCCGCGCCCGCGCCGACATCAACGAAGAAGGTTCCCGGCCGCAGATCATCATCCGCGAAGTGCCGTTCCAGCAGACGCGCATCCGCCTCGCCGAGGCCATCGGCGAGCTGGTCAAGGACGATCGGATCAAAGGGATTGCGGACATCAAGGATGAGAGCAGTCAGCGAACCGGCGAGCCGGTGCGCATCGTCGTCTACCTCAAGCGCGACGCCGACCCGCATTTCGTGCTGAACCAGCTCTACGCCCTGTCGCCGTTGCAGAAGACGGTGAGCATCATCCTGCTGGCCCTGGTGGACAGTCGGCCCCGTTACCTCTCCATCAAGGAGATGATCGACGAGTTCCTGCGCCACCGCGTCCGCGTCATCCGCCGGCGCACCGAATATCTGATGCGCGAGGCCAAACGGCGCGGTCACGTCCTGGAGGGGCAGCTCATCGCCATCTCGTCGCTGGACGAGGTGATTCGCACTTGCCGCGAGGCGCCGAGCCGCGACGAGGCCAAGCGAATGTTGCAGGGCATGGCGGTGAGCGCCGCCGTCCTTGAACGGGCGCTGGGGGCCGCACACTTCGCCGCGTTGCAGCGGGAGATCGGCGTCCAGACCGCCTACCACATGACGGAGGCCCAGGCCGAAGCGGTGGTGCGGATGCAGCTTGGTCAGTTGGCCCGGCTGCAGCGCGACGAGATCCTCAAAGAGTACAACGACCTCCGCGACAAGATCATCGGCTACGAACGGTTGCTGGGCAGCGAGGCCAACATCCTGGCCGTGGTGCGCAGCGATCTGCTGGAAATGCGGCACAAATACGGCGACGACCGCCGCACCGAAATCACCGGCGAAGTCGGCCGGGTCAACCTGGAGGACCTGATCGAGGAGGAAGACCAGGCCGTCACCATCAGCCACAATGGCTACATCAAACGTCTTCCGCTGAACACCTACCGCGCCCAGCACCGCGGCGGCCGGGGCGTCTCCGGCGGGACGGCCCGCGAGGACGATTTCATCGAGCATTTCTTCGTCGCCTCGACCCACGCCTATCTGCTCTGCTTCACCAACAGCGGCCGCGTCTACTGGCTGAAGGTCTACGACATTCCACAGGGCAGCCGCACGGCTTCCGGCCGCTCGATCGCCAACGTGCTGTCGCTGGCCGCGGAGGAGAAGATCACCAGCGTCATCCCGGTGCGGACGTTCGAGGGCGACCGCTGTCTCATCATGGCGACGCGGCGCGGCGTGGTGAAGAAGACGCCGCTGGCCGATTACAGCCGGCCGCGGGCCGGCGGCATCATCGGCATCAGCCTCGACGAGGGCGACGTGCTGATCGACGTGGCGCTGACGCAGCCTTTTGACGAGGTGCTGCTGTGTACGCAGCGCGGCATGGCCATCCGCTTTGACGAGGCCGACGCCCGCGCCATGGGCCGCAATACGCGCGGCGTCAAGGGCATCGCCGTGCAGGGCGACGACGCCGTGGTCGGCATGGTGGTCGCGGACGAGGCGGGTTATCTGCTGACCATTTGCGAGAACGGCTACGGCAAGCGGACGCCGTTCGGCCCCAACACGCACGGCGTCGAATCGGGAGATGGAGAGAGCGAGGAATTGGACGGCGAAGCGCCGGTGGACGCGGAGGGCGGCGAAGAGGTGCCGGTCACGGCCTCCGCCATGCGTTACCGCAAGCAGCGCCGCGGCGGCAAGGGCGTCCGCGATATCCGCACCAGCGAGCGGAACGGCCCCGTGGTCGGCGTGTCGGCGGTGCGCGACACCGACGATATCATGTTCATCACCACCGGCGGCATGGTCAATCGGACGCACGTCCGCGAAATCCGCGTCACCGGCCGCAATACCCAGGGCGTGCGCGTGATGGGCCTGCGTGACGCGGACAAGATCGCGTCGATCGCCAAGGTGGCGCAGGAGGAGGGCGAAGACGGCGAGACGAATGGGGCAGCCGAACCGGCGCCGGCGCCGCCCGCCGATTAGCGATGATCGGGAAAGTAATGTCCGCATTTTGCTAACAGCTACTAGCTGTTAGCCAAACGAAGGCCGCCTCGAGAGGCGGCGGACATTCCTCTCCCGACTGTCGGTAGCCGCGACCCACAAGGGGAGCGCCCCGCAGCGACCACGGGGGAACGGCCATGCAAGTCGAATTCCGCCTGACTCCCGACGACTTGACCGCGCTCCGGCGCTTCCACCAAAAGCACCCGCCCATTCCCACGCAGCGGAAGTTCGATCCGACCCGTCTGATCATCTCGGCCACTCTCGCGGTAGCCGTCTTCGCCTTTGTGTTCGTGCGGGCGATCCTGGACGATCCCCTGTTCGACACCCTGTTCGCCCTGTTTCCCGGCGTCGGCGCTGGCGCGATTCTCACGCTGATCGGTCTGACGCTCTACGCAAAACTGACCGCGCCCAACAGGATGCGCAGGGCGCTGGAGCAGGGCCGCAACAGCCAGAAGGTGCTGGGCTGGCGGCGCATCTCCATCGACGAACAGGCCCTCCACGTCGATACGGAATACTCCTCCTTGATCTATCTCTGGTGGGCGATTGACGCCGTCACGGCGTCGGAAGATCACGCCTTCATCTACTTCATGACGAACAACGCCTTCATTGTGCCGCGCGAGGCTTTCCGCACCGACCGCGAGTTCGAGGAGTTTTTGGAGGCGGCGCGGCGCTATCATCGCATGGCCGAGGTCAGCGCAGAACCGCCCCGGTTAATGGCGGCAAGCCGGCCGCCGAAAGTCGAGCCGCCGCCGTTGCCGGGCGAGGCCCCGGCGGACGACCGGATCATCGCCCCAGGCCGGCTCAGCGAAAAGCGCGAAACCAATCCCTAGCGGAGTTCTCGTCATGGAAGTCGAATACGACCTGACGCCGGAAGATCTGATCGCCTTCCAGCGCTATCACGCGCAAAACGCTCCGATTCCCCAGCAGCGCGGCGGCCCGACCACCGCCCTGGTCGGCGGCTTGATGTTCGTATCGCTGGCCACGACGGCGCTGTTTCTCGTGTTCGCCGACAATCCGACGGCCGCTTTTTACGTGGAAATGATCCCCTTCGTCGTCCTCGGGGCCGCCCTGATGCTGCTGGGACTGATCCTGTACGGCCGACTGACGGCGTCGCTGCGGCTGAACCGGGCGATGCGGCAGGGGCGCAACATGGAAAAATTCCTAGGCTGGCGGCGGGTTCTCCTTGATGCGGAAGCCGTTCGCAACATCTCGGCATTCGCCTCCTCGACGTATCTCTGGCACGGCATCGAGAAGGTCGGCGCGACGCTCCAACACGCCTTCCTTTACATCAACAGCGTCACCGCCGTCGTCGTGCCCTGCCGCGCCTTTCCCAGCGACCAGGTCTTCAAGGATTTCGTGGATGCGGCAAGGCACTATCAGCGGATCGGCGACATCGCCGACAAGACCGGCGGCCGGGCGGCTTGGGAATCGCCGCGATCCGGCGGATCGGAGGCGCCCGACGACGCCGGCCGTGCGGCCGACGACCGCATCATTCGCGGCTGAGCCGATCGGGGCGGCGCAAAAAAACGATGAACGGGATTGCTCCCGTTCATCGCTCCCCTTCCCCCCGATCGATCGTTAGATCACGGCCCGGTCTGGGCCTCGGCGGTGAAGCCGGTCTGGCGCGTCTCTTCCTCCTCCTGAATGATGATGCGCGGCGTCACCATGATGAGGAGGCTCTCGGCGCTGCGGCCGTAACCGACGTTCTTGAACAGGCGGTTGATGTACGGAATCTTGCTCAGGATGGGCGGCCCGTACTCGCTCCGCGATTCCGACAGGCGCTTCAGGCCGCCCATCACCACCGTGCCGCCGTCCGGCACCGACACCGTCGTCGAAATGTTGACGATTTCGGCGACTGGCTGCTGGATCAGCTGTGTGAACACCACCTGCTCCGTCGGATCCTGGATGGCGCTGCCGGAGAAGACCGGCACCACCACCGGGAAGGTACCCACGACGCCCGGAACCAGGTTCACCAGCGTCACGCCGGTGGCCGTGCTGCCGGCGCCGCCGCCGCCGAACGGGCTGCCGAAGTTCAACCGCACAAAGCGGCGGTCGGCCGAGATGACCGGCTGAATGGTCAGCGACACCGAGCTGCCCGAGTTCGTGATGACCGGCTGGAACAGCGGGTTGCCGTTGGCCCCGATCGACACGTTCACGTTGGTGACGAACGTCTGGTTGTCGGACACGTTGAGCGTCGCGGTCTGGCCGTTGAAGGCGGTGATGCGCGGCGCCTGCATGACGTTGACGCGGTTGTCGCCCTGAACCGCCTCCATGAACATGAACACCTGGATTTGGCTCAGGAACGCCAGGCCCAGCGAGAAGCCCGGCATGTAACCGCCGTAGGCCGGCACGGTGTTGAAGAACGTGTTGCCGCCGCCCACCGAGTTGATCGGAATGCCCAGGTCCGACGTCAGCGTGCCCGGACCCGACATGCCGGTGATCAGCTTGCTGGGCTGGAAACTGTTGATAAGGCCCGGCGGTTGGAACGCTCCGGACACGAGCTGCGAGCCGTAGTTGGCGTTCGCGCTGTTGTTCGTGATGTTCATGGCGAAATCGACGCCGATCCGTTCGAAGAAGTCGTCGGAGATGGCGATGAAGCGCACTTCCAACGCCACTTCCTGGTCCTGCAGCCGCCGCAGCGAATTCAGCAGGTCCACGATCTGCTCCTGGATGTCGGGCGTCTGGTTGATGACGAGGCCCATCGTCAGTGGATGGTAGTCGATAGTACCGGGGCCGCCCATGTCGCTCCAGCTGCGCGGCTCCACCGTGTTGGTGATGAGCTTGATGAGCTGATCCTGGCACGTGACCGTCGGTCCCGATTTGTTCCACCCGCCGTTGTTCTGGTCGGGGGGCATCGGCTGACCGGTCGGCTGGCCGGTCGGCGTGCCGGTGCCGATCGCATACGGCCCCTGGATCGGCGTGGGCGCGTAGGGCGGATTGACCGGCGTGGCCGGGCTGCCGAACGGCGTGACGCCGCTGGAGTTGGGCACCGGGATGACCAGGTCGGCCACCTGGTAGGTGACGCGCTCCAGTTTCCCCTTGGCCTCGGTTTCCGTCGTGACCTGCAGCACATCGTTGTTGACGATGTAGGTCAGGCGGGCCTGCTTCAGGACCAGGTCCAACGCACACTTCACCGACACGTTGTTCAGAACAAGCGTAACCGGGTGCTTCAGGCTGATGTTCTCCGTTTCCAGCGCTCGCTGATCGACGTAGATGTTGAGGCCGGTCGTGGCGCGCAATTCATTGATGACCTCGTCCAGCGGAACGTCGGTGAAGTTGAGCAGCGGCACCGGCGTGGTCAGCTTGCGCTCAATCTCGCGCTCCGTTTTACTGTGAAGCGAAGCCGGGTAGGCGCCTTCCTTAGTACGGAGCTGGGCGAGCTTCGCAATGTCCTTGTCGAAGACCTCCGGGTTTTTCATGTCGGCCGGCGGCCCCTCGTTGTCGGTGTCGTCGATCACCTTGGTGAAGTAATTCTCCTTCTGGGCTCGCAGGTCCTTGGAGGTTTTGTAGTTCGTCTGGAACTTGACGAGCGTCATGGCGGCCGTAATGGTTTCATTGTCGGGATCCAGCTCGTGGGCCTTCATCGCGGCCGCCGAGGCTTCCGAATAATGTCCTTCCCGGAAGTCATCGTTGAACTGCTTCATGAGCTGGGCGACGTTTTCTTCCTTCTCCTGCTTGGCCGTCACCTTTTCCTCGTGCTCGTGCTTGGCGGCGTCCTTCTTGCCGATCTCGGCGGTCCGCTTGTCCTCTTCGATCTTGAGGATCTGGAACTTCTGCAAGCGGCTTTCGACCGGGGCGCGGAGGAACGCCATCTGCTGTGGATCGAGCTGCTCCTTTTCCAGCGACGCCAGGTAGGCCTGCAGCATGTCGATGGCGGCGCCGGTTTGGCCGTTGCTGGACTTCTGCTGGGCCTGGCTCTGCACGTCCAGGCCGTCCTTGCGCAGCTGCTGGAACTTCACTTGCCGCATGGCCTCGGTGGCCTTGAGGACACTGCTTCCGGCGCCGTCGGACGCGCGGGAATGGCCGACGTCGTCCGGAACCTTCACCGGAGCCGGCGGCAGCACCGGGGCCGTCGTGGTCCCACCCGCGCCGGCGCCGTCGGACGACGCCAGCTGGACGGAGCCGCTCTTCATGCCCTGGCTTTGCATGATGTCGCGATAGCGCTTGGCTCGCCCGTCATCCAGCCGCCGCACGTCGATGGCGGCCAGCAGGTGGGCGCAGTTCTCAAACTCGCGCCGATTGAAAGCGGAATTGGCCGCGTCGAACGTCTTCTGGTCCTGGCGGCACTGCTGGGCGAACTCCTCGGCGTCGATGCTGCGGAGCAGATCGGCAGCCTGGTCGCGCAAGCCGTATGATCCAGCGAAGACTTCCTCGGCGATCTTGCGGGCCGTGGAGGTCGAGCCGCGGCTCAGCTCGATGCGCGCCGTGTTCAGCTTGGCCAAGCCGTCCTGCTGCGGCGTCTGCACGGCCTGCGGCTTCTGAGCGGTCTGCGGCGCCGGAGCGGCTGGGACCGCGGGCGTCGGAGGTGAAGCCGGAGCGCTCGGAGAAGCCGGCGTCGGCGCCGGCGGCGCCTGGTGCAGCACGATGGCGCGGCACTGGCGCACCCAGGTCAGCTTGGCCTCGACGGGCTGACCGTCCTGGCCGAAGCCGGCCGCCAGCTGACGAGCCTGGAGCAGCTCCTGCTCGGCCTGGGCGCAATTGTTGAGCGCATCGCCGCCGCCGTTGTTCATGGTGTCGGTGGCGTGCTTGACCAGCCGCTTGATCTCGCGGTCGGCGAGGAAACCGCACTGCGTCAGGGCGTATTCCGGCGAGTCCTCATTGGGTCCGTAGACCGCATGAAGCTGCACGGCCTCCATCGCCTTCTGACGGGCCTCCAGGAGCTTGTTTTCACGCTCCAGCCGGCCGACTTCCATGAGCAACTGATCGGCCTTGGCCCGGTTCGAGTCGGCGGCAGGGCCGACGAGCGGCACGGCGCTCGGTCCGCTGGGCATACCGGGGACCGGCGGCGGACCGACGACCTGATTGGACGCCTGCACCACCGGCTGCGTGAGATGCGGCGTCGTGTCAGCCGGCTTGGTTACGGCGACTTGACTGTTGGCCGCCGGCTGCATCACGGGACGTTTCTCGTCGGGATGGGTGTTGCTGGCGACGGCCGGGGCTTGCGGCTGCATCGGGTTCCTGACGCGGGCCGTTTCGACGTCGGCGAGCACCTTGTCGGGCCGATCGCCCAGCTCCCAAACGTTGTAGGGGCCGTGCATTTTCTGAGCGAGGTAGGCGGCGCGCTGCGCGTCGTCGTACTTGCCTTCTTGCAGCAGCTTGCGGGACTGGGCCAGCAGCTGCACCGAATCGTCCCTGTCCTGCTTCTGGCGGGCGGCTTCCACCTCCTGGCGCAGCTTCTCCGGCGAGTCCTCGAACAGGCCCCAGCTGACATTGGGCAGCGCACGCAGCTGGGCCGTCGTCCGCACGGCGTCGTCGAGCTTGTTGTCGGCAAGCTGCGAGCGGCCCAGCTTGAGCAGCTCGACCGCCTTGGCCTTGGCCTCGGCCGGCGTCAGGTTCTTGAACTGGGCGGCCGAAGCGGCCGGGTTGGTGCGCGCCTCGGCGCGGGCGATGTCGGCCATGAGCTTGTCGGGATTGTCCTCGAACCACTGCAGATCGGGCTTCAGCGCCCGCGCCTGGTCGGTGAGCTGGCGCGCCTTGAGCAGATCGCCGGCGTCCATGGCCTTGCGGGCCTGAAGCAGCAGGGCGCGGGCTTGCTCGGTGTTTTTGGTCGACGCGCCGGCGGCGGCCCCAGCAGCGGCGGCCGGAGCGGATGCCTGCATGACCGCCTGACCGCCCGGCGGGGCGGAGGTCACGGCCATCGGCTTCCCGGCGTCGGCCTTGACGGTATGGGCGGCCAGCCGGGCGGCTTCAATGTCCTTGAGCGCCTTGGCCGGCGTATCGCCCCACATCGTCATCGACCAGGTGGAGCTGGCCTTCTCCGACTGATGGGCGTAGCGTTCGGCCTTGTCGAAGTCCTGGCGCATCAGGGCGCTGCGGGACGCCTTGAGCAGGGCGTTGGGGTCGGTCCGCGCCTTATTCAGGTCGTCG
>DATKHW010000713.1:0-4531 GCA_035546275.1 Gemmataceae bacterium | reverse complement strand
GGACAAAGGACAAAGGACAACTGCGTTACTTCGGCTCGTCGCCCGGCGCGGGCGGCGCCGGCGGCAGGTTCGCGGGCGGCGCCGAACCTTGGCCAGGCGCAGCTGGCGTCGTCTCGCTCGGCGCCGGCGGGCTGAGCGGCGCGGGCGGCGCCGCAATGTCAGCCGGCGGGGCCGCCGGAGCGGCGCTCGTATCGGCCGGGGCCGGCGGCATCACGGGCGCCGTCGGCGCCGGAACCGGGTCCGCCGCCTGAGTCGGGCTAAGCGAAGCCGGCGCCGCAGCCGGTTGCGCTGGCTGCATCGGGCTCAGCGAAACCGGGGCCGGCGGCAACGGATTCGCGCCGACCACCGCGGGCGGCGTCGCAACTGCCGGGGCGCCGCAAGTGGCGCATCCGCCGTTGCATCCGCCGTTGCAGGCCCCGTTGCAACCGCCTTCTCCCGCACACGGGAACATGGCGGCCGTCGGGCTGTTCTTGTACGGCGCGATGTAGCGATGGTCCTCGAATACTTGCCGTGGGCCGCGAGGCGCTTCGAGAATGCCTTCCAAGAATAGCTCAAAATCATCCGGTCTGCGGGTTTCTTCGCCCGGAAGAATTCTCGGGGCCTGCGCACAGTCCTCGGCGTCCACCAGGTGCGGCGTCACCAGCACCACCACCTCGGTTTCGTCCTCGTTGAACGACTTGCTGCTGAAGAACGTGCCCAGGAACGGCACGTCGCCCAGCACCGGCGTCTTGATCGTCTGGCCCGTGATGTCCTTCTGGACCAGGCCGCCCAGCACGAACGTCTGGCCGTCTTCCAGCTCGACGGTGGTGTTGATGCGGGTGGTCGTCCGGCCGGGCACCACCACGCCGTCGATCGACGTGCCGTTGGCCGCGTTCAGCTCGCTGACTTCCGGCTCGATTTCCAGGTGGATCTTGCCGTTGCCCATGACGACCGGGATGACGTTGAGGCGGGTGCCGAACTCCTCGAACTGCACGCCGACCTGGCCGAGGCCGGCCGGCACGGGGACGGCCTGTTCGCCGCCGACCAGGAAGCTGGCGGGCCGGCCGCTCATCGTCGTAACCGTCGGCTCGTTCAGGGTCTTGACCACACCCTCGGTCCGCAGGGCTTCGAGGAAGCCGAGGAAGCCCCAGCGGTTGTGGATCACGCCGAAGAGCAGGTTCGTCGGGTTGCCGCTGGGCGCGCCCGGAATGCCGGACAGCGTCTGGCCCAAGAGCGTGGCGTTGAGTGTGCCGCCGGTGCCGACGAGCGCCGGCTCGGCGACGGCCTGGCCGACCGTGCTGCCGAAGAAGAAGTTCTTGGAGTTGGTCAGGAAGTCGAAGGCCATGCTGCGGAACTGGCTGCGCGACACCTGAGCGACGGTGACGCACAGCTGCACTTGCTGAACGCCGGCCACTTGCAGCTCGCTGTAAATCTGGATGCCGGGCATGGCGGCCACCGCGGCGTTCGTCAGCCGGGCCACGTCGTCGATGTGGTTGACCGTGCCCCGCAGGACGATCAGCGAGTTGGAAACCGGGATCGGCTCGATGTTGGCCGTCGGCGCCAAGCGGTGCAGCTGGATGCGGAGAAACTCCACGTCCGCCTGCACGATGACGTCCACCGTCTCGACGTGGCCGTCCACGTCGGTCAGCGTCAGATGCGCCACGCCGGCCTCGCCGGGGACCAGCTCAACCTTGGTCGGATCGCCCTCGACCTTTTTGAAGGTCAGGACGTTCTCCCGGTTGTTGGTGATGGTCTTAATTTCCTTTTTCGTGGTCATCTGGAGGAAATTGCGCTTCGTCCCCGCGGGCACAATGATTGGATTGCTTGTGGGAGCGGGGACCTGGGCCGCAGCTGGAACAGCTGGGACACAGAGCAAGCCGAGAAGCAGACCTCCCATCAGGAGCGCCTGCGGCCGATGGAGTGTGCGGTGCATCCTTTCACCTCGTCCTAAGTGCCAGTCGGCCGCGGCGCCGACCGTTGCGGATTAACGGATTTCCCAGAGTCCTTCGTCATTCGTCATTCGTCCCTTGTGGCACAAATGACGAATGACGAAGGACCTTTGTCCTTGCTATTCGGGCGGATTCCTAGGGAGTAAAAGGCGTCAGGAACTGTAGAGTTCCAGACGCCTTTTCCTCCTTAGCCGACCGACCCCTTGTCCTGGGGCACGGCCGGGGGCTGCGGCTTCGGGGCGTCCTGCGACTTCGGGGCGTCCTCTGACTTGGGGGCCTCCGGCGTCTTCGCCGCGTGGTCCTTCAGCCAGCGGTTGTTTTCCTTGTCCCACACGTAGACAAAGGTGATGTCGTCGTCGCCGTTGTGGATCTCCAATTCGTGCGTCTTCGGCGTCTCCACCACCACCGGCGGAGCGGGCCTCACTTCCGGCGGCTTCGGCTCGGGCTTCAGCAGATTCGGAATGCCGCCGCCGCTGCTGCCGCCGTTGTACGCCGTGTCCGGGTCGTCGATGACCGGCTTATCCCCATCGCTCCGCCGCTGATGGCCCAGCTGACCGATCGAGGACGGCTTGATCTTCAGGGCGACATCATCCGTCGGCTGCCGCAGCAGCAGGCGCAGGTCGCCGAGCGACTGGGCCAGCGCCAGCTGCTGCGCTTCTTCCGGCGTGGCTGCCAGCGTGGCCGTGGTGCCCAGCATGGTCGGCTTGTCGTCGGCGCGCTGGTTGATCTGATCCACGGCCAGCACGAGCATGTTCTGGAGGATGATCTGGGTGTCCGAGTCGACGTCGCCGCGCTTCTTGATGAACATCACGTCCACCCTCGATTCGGGCAGCACGAAGCCGCCGACCAGGGACTCCGGCGTGACGCGAATGGCGACCGCACGCATACCGGGCTTCAGTTTCGTGAACAGGCCGCCCGTCGCGTCGGTGGCCAGGTCGTCCGGCGTCACCGGCAGCTGCTCATCCAGCGAGTGCCGCAGGAGCTTGTCCTGCAGCTGCTTGAGGTCGGCGATGCACTTGCTCGAGTAGGAACCGGCCGGCACTTCCTTTTCCTCGAACAGGTCGTCGGGCTTCTTGATCGGGACCCAGGCGTCCACTTTCTTCTTGGTCAGCAAGACTTTCACGGTGGCGACGGGCGGCGGGGCGCCCTTGTCCGCCAGCAGCCGGTTCGTCATGTACATCGCCGCGAGACCGCAGACGATGGCGACGACCAGCAGGATGATCGTTCGGGGCTTCATGGGTGCTTACCTCGGATGTTGTCCTTGGTCCTTTGTCCCTTAGTCCTTTGAAGGACCAAGGATGGAGGACGGAGGACGGGGACGAGTCCGTTCGGTTGTGCCGTGAGAATCGTTCCCACGGATCGTATCGACCAGGAGGACGCGGGGACTTCAAACTTTATCGTCTGTACCGCGTCTGCCGAATTTGTCATTCGTCATTCGTCTTCCGGGAAGGCGCCTCGGCCAAACGGCAATGACGAATGACGAGTGACGAAGGACTACCAGTGGTAGTAAAGCAGGAAACTTAGGAAGCCGAGGCAGAGGGGGATGCCGTAGGGCAGCAGCTGCATGCGCGGCTTGCGCTTGGCGGCATTCTCGGCCGCGGCCCCCGGGCCCTTGAACAGGTCGGCCACGATGGCCCGCGTGTTGGCCACGTTCTCACGGTACTTGCCGCGGGCCAGGATCATGGCCGTCGCGATCAGGCCGCCGATGACGACGGCCAAACAGAACGCGCAGAAGATGATCCACAAGCCGGAGGCGAAGCCGTAGAACGCGCCCACCCAGGCGCCGAACCCCATCTGCATTTTGACGTCGCCGGCGCCCATGCCGCCGACCGCATAGACGGGAAAGAGCAAAATGAAACCCAGGGCCGTCCCCGCCAGGCTGGCCCAGACGTCGCCGGCGCCGGTGGCGCTGGTGAACAGGCCGAACATGTGGAGGACGCCGAGGGCCCAGCCGCTCAGAACGAGCGGGAACGTAAGCCAATTGGGGACTTTCAGTTTCCAGCCGTCGATGACCGCCGCGGCGACCATCGCCAGGGAGATGAACCAGAGGGGCCAGTGGTTCAGGATGAAGTACATTTCAGCATCCTCAGAGGGGGAGAATTGAACGATGAACGATGAACGATGAACGATGAACGATGAATCAAAGATCCTTTTCGTTCATCATTCATCATTCATCATTCATCGTTCCGAGGGCTCACGAGCCGGTCGGGGCCACCTTGCCGGCGACGAAGCTGAACGTGTTGTTCGCGTTCGTGCCGAGGGTGGTGATCGCGGCGATGCACACCACGATGATCAGGGCCAGCATGACGGCGTACTCGACCGCGGTCGGGCCGTCTTCGTTCTTCAGGAACTTCACCAGGGCGTTGCCGAGCTTCTTCATTTCTTGTCCTTTCACGTGTTCAGGTCTTGGAATTGTCCCGTCGTTCGTCCCTATCGAATCATCCGTTCCACCGGGGCGGAGTCGGATCACGAGCCGGTCGGGGCCACCTTGCCGGCGACGAAGCTGAACGTGTTGTTCGCGTTCGTGCCGAGGGTGGTGATCGCGGCGATGCACACCACGATGATCAGGGCCAGCATGACGGCGTACTCGACCGCGGTCGGGC
>DATKHW010000712.1:0-2659 GCA_035546275.1 Gemmataceae bacterium | reverse complement strand
TCTTCAACCACTTCGGGCGTGCCGCCGACCGCGGTGGCGACGACCGGCAGCGCCGCCGCCATTTCTTCGAGGACCACCACTGGCAGGCCCTCGGTATGCGACGACGATACGGCCAGGTCGCAGGCCGGCAGCAAGCGTTCCAGGTCCAATCGGAATCCCGCCAGGACGAAGCGGTCGGATAAGCCACGTTCCGCGATCCGCCTTGTCAAGTCCTCGCGCAGCGGCCCATCGCCGAAGAGCACGAATCCTGCATCCGGCCATGCGGGGGCAAGCCGGGACGCCGCATCGATCAGCACGTCAAAGCCTTTCTCGCGGCTGAGCCGACCGGCGGCAGCGATGAGCCGGCGAGGCCGCACGGGAAACAAAGCCAAGAGCGATTCCCGCACGGCGGAATCGGCGCCAGGGAATGCGTCCGCATCGATGGCGTTACGGATCACCGCGGCGCGTTCCGGCGTCACGCCGGCGCGGCGCACCTTGACGGCCTGGCCCTCTGAGACGCACACGACCGCGTCCATGCGCCGCATGGCCCAGCGGTCGAGCTGCTCGTAGCAGCGGACCTTCCAGGTCGCCGAAGTCCAGCCGTGAGCGATAGCGGCCACCGGCACGCCGACGCGCCGCGCCGCCAGCCAGCCGATTAGGTCCGGCTTGTAGCCGCTCGTGCATAGCAAATCGGCGCCGAGCGTGCGCAGCCAGTCCGCGACTTCCGCCGCGGCTCGCAGAAAGTGCGGCGCGTTCTCCGCCAAGCGGATCGCCTGGAAGCCGTCGCCGGCGGCCTTGGCCAGGAACGGCTCGGCCAGTCCGCGCTCCGCGAAAGAGAGAAAAACCGTCCGACAATCCGCCGTCATGTGACGGGCCAGGCCGAGGACTTGTCGCTCCGGCCCCCCCACAAACGGCGACGCCATCAAGTGAACGACCAGCATGACCACTCTGTTCCCAATGCAGCGAGGCGGCGAGTTCATCCAACCGGCACGAGCCCATCGGCTCGCCGCGCAACGCTTTGCCAAAGCGCCTCCAGCTTGTCGGCCAGCACATTCCAGTCGTAATGTTCCCGCACAACCGCGCGGCCGTGCTCGGCCAGACGCCGTGCTTCCTCCGGGGCCAGAATGCAGCGAACCAGTGCGGCCGCCATGTCTTCCGGCCGCTCCACGACCATCAGGTCGCGGCCGTTTTCCAGCCGCAAGCCCTCAGCTCCCACCCGCGTCGCAACCACCGGCAAGGCGGCCGCCAGCGATTCCAGAATCTTCAGCCGCGAGCCGCCGCCGATCCGCAGCGGCACGGCCATGACACCCGCCTCTGCCAGATAGGGCCGCACGTCCGCCACGTCGGCGTGCAGCTCTGCAAAGTCGGTGGCCGCCACGCGGCGCCGCAGCGCCTCGGGCGGTTTGCGGCCGACAATGCAGAGACGCGCGGATGGAATTTGCGCCCGCACTGCGGGGAATATCCCATCAAGCAGCAGTTGGACCGCGTCCAGGTTCGGCCGCCAGTCCAAGCTGCCCAGAAAGAGCACGCGATCAGATCGACGCGGCGAAAACATGCCCCGCCCCTCGACCGCAGCGGCGTAAAAGGCCGTGTCAACGCCGTTGTCTACTACTTCTACTTTGTCGATGCCATATAGATCGCACGCCAGGTCGGCGTCGTCATCGCTGACCGTCACGACGCGATCCGCCAGGCGGAACGTGCGCCGCTCATAGCTCTCGAATTTGCGCCACTGGCGGTGGAGGAACCAGCGTCTCATCAATCGGCGTTCCGTCTCGCAGTAGCGCCGCCAGATCAGCGAATCAATATTGTGCGCGATCAGCACCCGCGGAGCGCAGCCTCCTTGCACCATCTCCAGAAACGGCGTCCATTCGAACTGCCAGACGTCGACGCGCCGCCGATCCTCATGTTCGCGCACCACCCGCCGAAGCAGGGGGCTGTCGAAGGAGGTCACGGAGTACGGCAGCGGCGACAGCAGGTTGGCGGCAAGGCGAGCGCAGAACGCGAGTCCCTTTTTCCGCGGAAGCGGATGATCGACTAGGACGCTCTCGATTCCGTTTTCTCGCAAATAGTCCGCTGCTTTCTCGATCGCCGCCGGCCCGTCGTGGCACCGTGCGATATAGGTGATGCGATGGCGGCGCGCCAGGCGGATCATGAGATTCAGCGTGCGCAGCCGCTTGCCGTTGGACGGCGGATAAGCGGCGTCGCCGTCCACGATCGCCACGTTCATGAAGGCGCTCCCATCCCCATTCCGGCGGTAGGCTTCTTCGCCTTGCCCAGACGGAACAGCCGCCGCAGCCGCGCCGCAACGCGGCCGCAGAAGCCGTCCACGCGCAACTTTAGGTCGAAAATCCGCTGCACGGTGGCGTGATAGCCGCCGTGATCGGTGCGACGGACGAAGTGTTCTTGGTAGTTGCGGCGGTCGCCGAAACCCAGGATGCGCTCGTCCTCCTTGCTTAGGCCGCCCAGAAAGGCGGCGTTGAGCAGCAGCGGATGATACCGGTAGTAGTCCACGTCCTCCGTCTGCAGCGGCACGGCTGGGTCGTGGTAGCCGTAAAAGACCGCCCAGCGCTTCTCCAAAATCGGAATGCTCTGACGGTGAATCCCGGACGTGTCGAACAGAAACGCCGTGCCCGCCGGTCCGAGGACTTCGAGGATCTGCTCCGGCGGCGTATCCGCAACC
>DATKHW010000711.1:0-3741 GCA_035546275.1 Gemmataceae bacterium | reverse complement strand
CTTCGACAAACCGACCAACGATCTGTCCTCGACGCAAGCGAACTTCGACGGCAGGTTTCCCGATGGCAAGGGAGACAAGGGGCCGTGCCTGGAACGGCCGGTGAAGGTGGGCTCGTATGCGCCGAACAAGCTGGGTCTGTACGACATGCATGGCAACGTGTGGCAATTTTGCGAAGACCGGAACGATCCGATGGGCTTGTTCCGGGTGTACCGGGGCGGCTGCTATAGCGACGTCGGCTCCCTCTGCCGGGCGGCGAACCGCGATAGGAACGCGCCGACGCCCCGGTTCATCAGCATCGGCGTCCGACTTGCCCGAGTTCCGTCCGGTGGCAAGTAGGGCAGGCAAGGCAGAGCGAACGCCAGCAGAGAGCGATTTCATCGCTTGCACTTCTTGCCGCCGACGTGGGCCGGAGGCGGCCGGCTATCATCGCTCCACCGCACCACCCTCGCAGCCGTCACAGATCGTGAATCGGCATTGCGGACACTGCAAGGTGTCACGTCGAGGCTCAAGCCGGCCGCCGCACAGCGGGCAGGTCGCGGGGCAGGCTGCGGATTGATGATCGTCTCGCGCCGGCGAGGCGGTGGTGATAGTTGGTCCCACGGTCGGGAATCCTGGCGGCCGGGGTGCGGGATGGCCCCGGTCGGCGGTGTGAAGAATGCGCGACCCCATTACGGCCCGAGCGCTTCGGCGCGCACGGCCTCCGACGGCGGGAATTGGCGCGAAGTGGCGGCTGTGCGGCTTCGCACACTTTGCACTGAACGACGCGCGTTTCTTGTCTCCCTGGCGCCTCACCAGGGGGCCGAAATAGGGCATTTCCGGGAGTAAACTCCCGTGGACCGGTCGGGGCACGTTTCTTGCTCCATTTGCTCGCAGGCTTGACAGATCGTGCTTGTGCTTGATCGCAGACGCGTGCGAGGAGGGGCGTCATGCTCTCCATCCGAACCATCCTGGTCCCGACCGACTTCTCCGAGCGATCCGGACATGCCTTCCGCTTGGCCTGTTCATTGGCACGGGACCACGGCGCCCGTGTCGTCGTCCTCTATGTGCAGCGCCCCGACGTGGTCTGCGTCGCCGAATACGCAACCTATGCGCCCGATCCGATTCGCACCCCTGCCGACGTGAAAGAGAAGTTATGCGCGCGGCAGGCCATCGACCCCGATGTGGTGGTCGAGTGCCGAGTGGCCGAAGGGGACCCGGCCGCGGCAATCGTCCATGCGGCAAAGGAGCTGGACGCGGACCTTATCGTGATGGGCACCCACGGCCGCCGGGGCCTGGCCCGCCTGCTTCTGGGAAGCGTCGCTGATGCCGTCTGCCGCAAGTCCCCGTGCCCCATGCTGAAACTCAAGCCGCCGTTCCCCGTGCCGGCTGCGGAGTCGGCAGCGGTCAAGGGACCGGCCACCGTGTGACGGCGTCGCGGCGACCCTTCCAACCCGCGTCCTCAACGACGTCGAGCCAGCCATGTCCCCACTCTCCCAACTGCAACTGGGCGGTTGAGGAGGCGGCGGACGATTGGGCGGTGCTGCGCACGCCGCGCGACGCCGATACGCGCCACTTCACCCACTTCGTCGCGTTCTGAGGGAGGAGGTGGAACCGGCCGGGGCGACGACGGAGGCAATCGGCCGCGCCGGGTTAAGGGCAAGGCGAGTTTGGAGGCGGGCTTAAGCATAACGCCAGGTTTACCGGAAGCGCCGCTCAACGGGGGAGCCCGACAGTCCTCGGCGGCCACCTGCGGGCGCTGCGGGAGGCGGCGGGGCTGTCCTGCGCCGAGGCGGCCCGGAGGGCGGGCAGCCTGCTCCAAGCGCTTCACCACGCCCGCCAGCGTGGCGCGGGCGTCGTCGAGGCCGGCGATGGCGTTCTGGATCGCGCCGAGGTAGCGCTTGCGCTCCAGCTCAATAAGCGGCCCTTCCTGGGCCTGCTAGACGCCTACCTCCCTCGCCAGCCCCCTCTCCAATTCGTATTTGATTAGCGCCTCAGACGCCTATCCCACTCGTGTCGGCTTCCAGCTCTCTGCCGCGCGGCCAGGGGGACGTTGAACCCGGTAGGCGCTACCTGCCGCCGCGGTCAGGTGCAGCGGCTGGTCGGGCCGTCCGCAACCCGCCGGGCAGAGCCGGGCGTCTTGAGCAACCCGGAGAGAGCATCACAAGCAACCCGCGCCCCATCTTCTTGCCGCACTTGAACGCCGACCACCGACGCCCGCTGTGTGTACCTTGGGTCGTTGAGCAGGCGGCGCAGCTCGGCGGCAACGCGGGCCGGAGTGTAGCGGCGGCGAGAAATCGTGCGGGCGATGCCCAGCCGGGCAGCACGCTCGGCGTTGTCCGGCTGGTCCCACGCGCATGGCATGACAAGCATCGGCCGCCCCGACTGCATCGCGAACCCAGTCGTGCCGATCCCGCCATGATGGACGATGACGGCGGCCCGCGGGAAGAGTTCCGAGAACGGGGCGTAGTCAACGGCCAACACGCCTTCCGGCAGTACGGGCGGTCGGTTGCGCGGCTCGTTGAGGATGAGGACCGCGCGGCGGCCCAATAAGCTTGCAGCCGCGGCGCTGGCTGCGAAAAACCCCGCCGCACCGGCATCCGCGCCGATGGCCGTGCCGAGTGTGAATACGAGCGGCGGCGCACCCTGGTCCAGGAATTGAGCCAGCTCCGCCGGCAACTTGCCCTCGCCGTGTCGGTCGTACCACGGGAAACCGGTAACGAGGGTTTGCGGCGGCCAGTCGGGTTGCTTGCCCATAATTCGTGGGGAGAACAGAGCCAAATGAAGCAACGGGGCCTGTCCATCGGTCAGCGGATTCACGGTAGCGCTGGGCGGCAGGCCGATTTCCTCCCGTAAACGGTACCACGGCTTAGCCCAGGAATTAGTCGCCCACGTCAGAAAACGTCGCAGCGGCACCCAGAAAGCGGGGCCGAGGAAGCGCAGCGTCTTGGAGAGAACCGCGAAACCGGGCAGCACCGGCGGATCGTATCCCGAAGCCAAACCGATCGGAAGGTGCATCGCCGAAACCCAAGGGATGCCTTTCTTCTCGGCAACCAGGGGGCTGGCCAAATTGCTTTGCATGGCCACGAGCAGGTCCGCCCCTTCGGCCGCCGACAAGGTATCTTCGTAGGTCTGCCGCAGCACCGGCAGCAGAACCTCTCGCATGATCCGTTCGAGGCCGCGCTGGGGCTGCATGATTCGCCGCATCACCGCCGCGTCAGCCACCCAATCGCAATTGGGCCTCACCGCCGCGAAGCCGAGGCCCAGGGCCTTGATTTTCCGGCCGTAGCATTCGCCGGTGGCGACGATGACTTCGTGGCCCCGCGCCTGCAAGCCAAGGGCAATGGCCACGTACGGATGCAGATCGCCCAGCGACCCAAGGGTCGTGACGACAATCCGTCGTGTGGTATGGACCGCTCGCGGCTCACTCTCCAAAGTGGTTGCTCCTTTCCGGATCCGTCGGAGAGCGGCCGAACTTTTCCTTATCCCGACCGACCTAACGCGGCTCGCTGGTCAGGTCATCCCACTCGTTCGGCGCCTCCGGCTCTCTTTTAGTTGCTTCTGCCTCTGCGGGTGGGTCCGCCAGCCCCCCGTCCCGCAGGTGGTGAATTCCGGAACCGATTTCGGTTCTCCCGCACTCTTGGTGACGACGCACCGACCCTCCACGCGGGCTCGTCGAGCTGAGCCTCTTACGCCGCCCGTAGGACCCTGGCCCGCAGCAGGGCGAACCCGGCCCGGCCGTACATCTGCCGCTTGATCGTCTT
>DATKHW010000710.1:0-2687 GCA_035546275.1 Gemmataceae bacterium | reverse complement strand
CGTCGTCGGCGAAGGCGTTGTTATAATCCGGGGTCGGCTGGTCCATCATTTTCTTGGCCTGCTCAAAGAGCAGATGGGCGTCGGGCGGCTGCATGAGGAAGTAGACCACCACAGCGATCAGCGCCAGCAGCGCGAGGATGCCGGCCGCTTGCAGCCAGACCATCTGATACCACGGCTTCTTCTTGCGTTTCCGCTTGCCCTTCTTGCCGCTCATTAGCGCCCGCGCGGCGGCCTTGTCCTCTTCGTTCGGATTGCGCGTTCCGTACGGCCGATCGATCAGGCGGGCGCGGGCGGCGTCCACGCCGGCGCTTTGCAGCGCCTCGACTTTCTCCTGAATGCTGCCCAGCACGTCGGACACCATCTTGGCGTTGAGCGGCCGTTGCTCCGGCTTTTTTTCCATCATCTGGCAGATGAGCGTGTCCAGCCACACCGGCACGTCCAGCACGATGCGCGACGGTCGCTCGAACTTGCCCTGAACGTGCTGCAGGAACATATCCATCGCGTTTTCGGCGTGGAACGGCTTGCGCCCCGTGATTAGCTCATAGAAGACGATGCCGAGAGAATAAAGGTCTGATTTGGACGTAATATTGCGTTCGCCCTTGCACTGCTCCGGCGACATATACGACGCCGTGCCGACGGTGCAGTTGGCGGAAGTCAGGGCGGTGACGTCGAGGTCCTTGGCGATGCCGAAGTCGGTGAGCTTGAGCGTGCCGTCGGCCAGGACCATCAGGTTGGACGGCTTGAGGTCGCGGTGAACGATGCCGGCCTCGTGCGCATGTTGCAGGGCGGAGCAGAGCTGCTGGCCGATCTCGACGACTTCTTCCCAGGTCATGCGCCCGCGGCGGCCCATGATATGATCGAGCGATTCGCCGCTGACGTATTCCATCGCATAGTAGCGCGTTCCCTGGAACTTGCCGTGTCCGAACAAGCGGACAATATTGGGATGCTTGAGCTTCTTGAGGATGTCGGCCTCGCGCTCGAAGCGGGCGACGGCGTTGGGATTGTTGTCGCCGAGTCCGGGGGCCATCACTTTGACGGCGACGACCTGGCCGGTCTTGATGTAGCGGGCGCGGTAGACCGCCCCCATGGCGCCGGCGCCCAGCTCCTTGTCAATCTGGAACGGTCCGAGCTGCTGTCCCGCCAGCATATAGACCCCCGTCCGCGTCAGGTTGTACGTTGGGGAACGGCATTCATGGTAAAGGGGAGACGAAGGGGGGGCAACTCGTTTTTGGTCGGCGATGCGTTTCTGTATTTCCGTAACATTTAATTGTCCATTGGCGGAATATCGGCGACCGGGCGCCGTCTTCTCCTATGATGCTGCCGCACGACTTCATCCGGCTGGTGGATATACGCGGGCCGGCGCTGATGCTGTTCGCCCGCCAGTGGTGCCGTGCGCCAGAGGACGTCGTGCAGGACGCCTTCCTGAAGCTGGTCGCCCTGCATCCGCCGCCCCGCGATCCCGTCGCCTGGCTTTATCGCGTCGTGCGCAATGCAGCCATCGACGCCGGCAAGGCGGAATTGCGCCGCAAACGGCGCGAGTCGGCCGCGGCTAGGCCGGAACAATGGTTCGTTGAAGCCGCCGTGGAAGGGATGGACGCGGAGGCTGCCATGGCCGCCTTGCAACGGCTGCCGATCGAGGAACGCGAGGCGATCGTCGCCCGCCTCTGGGGCGGCCTGAGTTTTGAGCAAATCGCGGAAGCGGCAGGCTGCTCGGCAAGCACCGCGTTCCGCCATTTCAGCGCCGGGATCGAATCTCTGCGCAAGGAGTTGGGTGTGCCATGTCCGAACGCTTCGCCGAACAGCTGAGTCGCTTCACGCCGGAAGCCGGCAAGTTCGACCGCGACGCCTTGCTCTTCGCGGCGGGCCGAGCATCGGCGCGGCCGCATCGGACGTGGAAAATAGCGGTCGGCGCGCTGGCCGCGTGTCAATTGCTGACGCTGGCGTTCCTCTGGCCGCACCTGCCGCCGGCCGCCCCGCCCGCGCCGCCCTCGCCTCCGGTCGCCGGCCACCAGTCGCCGCCGCGCAGCCCTGAAGAACACGGCGCCCTGGTCGCAAACGGCCCGTTTCTTCACAACGTGGAAGATCTGCCGTCCCCGGCTTCCGGCGGCGAACTTGTCCCTGACGACGCGCCGGTGCGGGCCTCGGCGATTCCGGCCGACCTCGTAAACTGACCCCTATTTCTCTCTTGCTTTTTTGGGAGGAGCCTCATGGCTCGCACGCTGCCGCTATGCGCCCTGCTGATCGCAATCCCTTGCGCCTCCCGCGCCGACGAGACGCCGACGGAAACCGTCGTCCGCCTCACCGTCACGCCGCAGGCCGGCCCGACGCCGGTCCTCAAATACCAGCTGCTGCCGGAACTCCGCGAAGTAAACCCCGGCAACCCCGTTCAGGGATACTTGCTCTGCTTCATGGAGCAAAATCATTTCTTCTTCGACAAGACCGAGGTGGAGAACCGCGAGAAGTGGCAGGCGGCCCCGCTCAAGGACCTGCCCGTGAAGGACCTTCGCAACTACGGCGGCAGCGCCCTGCACCAGGCGGACTACGCGGCCCGGCTGGACACGCCTGACTGGCAAATCCTGCTGAAATTGCGTCGGGACGGCTTCTTTACGCTCCTTCCCGACGTGCAGTGGATGCGCCTGCTGGCGGCGAGCCTCAAGGTGCGCTTCCGGGCCGAGGTCGCCCTGGGC
>DATKHW010000709.1:0-6568 GCA_035546275.1 Gemmataceae bacterium | reverse complement strand
ACTCCGCTGCGCTGCGTGCGCGGCTCAGCTTGCCTGCGTCTCACCCGCCGAACATTTTGTGCAACCGCCGCAGCCCGCCCGGCGCCGCCAGCAGCGCGGCCAACACGATCAGCAGAATCAGATACACCAGATGGTTGATCTGCGGCACCAGCACGCCGTGGACGGCGTAGCCGCCCTCGCCGCCTTCGCTCACGACCCGGCCGTTGCGCTGCACCAGCACCTGGACCTTGCGCGCCGTGCCGTCGTCCGGGTGGACGCTGGGGTAAATCACCGTGTAGGTCGAAGCCAGGTCCTCCGACACCTGCCTGGAAACCAACGACAGCTGCGATACGTCGGGGCTGGGGTAATAGCGGCCGCCGGTCTGGTTCGCCAGCGCTTTCAGGGCCTTCTCGTCGATGCCCTCGTCGTGCAGGTCGATCGATAGCTTGGCGAACACGTCGAACAGTTTCTGCTGGTTCTCCGCGTGGAAGTAGGCGCCGCCGGTGTCGGTCGCCATCTCCTGCATCACCTGCTCGTTGATGTCTTCCTTCGGCCCCAGGCCGAGCATGTACAGCTTCACGCCGGCCGCCTTCGCCGCCTCGACCACGTCGCGGTCGCTATGCCGGCTGCCCGGCGATTCGTCCACGCCGTCGGTCAGCACGACCACGGCCTTCTTGCCCGGCAACCGCGACGCCGCCAGCGTCTCCACGCCGGTCCAGGCGGCGTCGTAGAGCAGCGTGCCCGTGGCTGGCTGCAGCGCCTGAATCTGCTCCTTCAAGTCGGCTTTCTTGCTGCTGAACGGCAGCGGCTTGGGGATGTCGCTGCTGAAGGGCAGCAACGTGGTCTGCGCCGTGGCCGGCATCAAATCGACGAAGCGCGAGGCGGCGTCGCGCAGCGCCTCGATCTTCGATTTGGGATCGCCTTCCTCCGCCTTAGCCGCCATGCTGCCGCTGTGGTCCAGCACCAGCACCGTCGTGATCTCGCCGGCCGAGGGATCGCCGATGCCGATCGGGTAAATCGGAATCTGCAACGACTTGGCCAGCGCGATCACCTGCGCCTGCGTCGCGCTGCTGTTCAGGTCCATGCCGTCGGTCATCAGGACGACGGCCCTGGGGCCGGAGACGCTCTGGAGGAGTCGCAGCGCTTTGACCGTGTCGTCGAGGTAGGCGGTGGCGCCGGCTTTGGCGGCGCGGACCTTCCGATAGAGCGCCTCGCGGTGGGCGGCGAATTGGGAGGGGTCGCGGCCCGGCGGTTCCGGCGGCTGGTCGAAGAGGATCAAGCCGGAGTCGGCCTTGGGGTTCAGGTTCTCCAGGAACGTGTGGGCCGCTTTGCGGGCCTCTTCGATCTTGCTGCTGGCGGCCGTGCTGCCGCTGATGTCGACGGCCACCATCGTGGTCAGGGCCTCGGCGTTGGGCGGGATGATCTCGATATCGACCATCTCCTTGCCATCCTCCAGGACGATCAAGTCGTCCTTGGTCAGGCCCGGCGCCGCCTTGCCGTCGGCGGTGTACGTCGCCTTGAAACGCGCCTGGACGTAAAGGCCCTTTTTGCCGTCCTTTTCATGAGAAATGACGATGTCGGGGTCCAGCGCAATCTTGTACTGGGCGGCGTCGGCAGGCGCCGCCGGGGCCGTGACCGTCGGCAGGAGAAGGATCACGCCGCCGAGGATCGCGGCGGCGACGAGGGAGTTCCGGCGCATGGGTGCAGCCTCAGTATGCTATTTCTTCCGCGCCTGCTCCAATATGTCCGCCCACCAGGCGCGCAGGCGCTGGAACATCGAGCCGTCGCCCTCGTCCTTGTCGCGCTGCTTGGATTCTTGCCGCCGTTTGGCGCGCTTGCCCTTGCCGCCGCGCGACTCGCCGTCCGTCCGGCGGGGGCCGCTGCTCGACGGAGTCGATCCGTTGCCCGGCTTCGGTCCGAGCAGCTTCGACAAGATGCCGCCTTCCGGCTTGTCCTCGGCCGGCGGTTCACCCTCCGTCGCCTGCTTCTTCTTCGGCAGGAAGCGCCGTTCCGCGAAGCCCCACACGCTGCTGGCGATGAAGTAAATGCATAGGCCGGACGCCACCTTGTAGAACATCAAGCCCATGAAGATCATCATGTACTTCATCATCTTCTGCTGCTGCGCCTGCTGATCGTCCGTCGGCGGCGGCATCGTCCATTTCTGCTGGAACAGCATCAGCGTCACCGCCACTACCGGCAGGATGTTCAGATACGGCCCCAAATAGCAGAGCCAACCGTACCACGACGGCTGGCTGATGAGCGGAATGTACTCGGTCCACCACAGCAGCATGTCGGGCGCGGACAGGTTTGGCATCCACGACCAGGGCGGCCACGGAATCCAGATCGAAACGCCGGCCAGGCGGAAGTGGATGCTCTCCTGCAACGAATAATACAGACCCATGAAGATCGGCATTTGCAGCAGCAAGAGCCAGCAAGTGCCGAACGGGTTGACGCCGTGCTTGCGGTACATCTCCATCTGGGCCGCCGCCAGCGATTGCCGATCGTCCTTGTACTTTTCTTGCAGCTTCTTCATCTCCGGCGCCAGCGTCATCATCTTCATGCTGGTCATCGCCTGCTTGCGGCTCACCGGAAACATCGCCCCGCGCACCATCACCGTCAGGCAGATGATGCACAGGATGTAGGGGATGAACAAGTAGGCGTGCAGGAACCACAGCACCGAGTGCATGAGGTTCGTGATCTGAATCAGCATCCAGCTGATGCCGGTTGGACCCGTGATGCTGCCGATCCAGCTGGCCGACTGGTAATCGGTCATCGAGTTGAGATTGAGGTCGTAAATGTAGCGATTGACCAGCCCCGGCGCCACGCGCTCGGCCGCCGTGTCGGGCTGATCGAGCAGCATCACCTTCACGGGGCCGTTGTAAAGCAGGTATTTGTGGACGAGGGGATGGTCCTTCGTGACGTCGGCCGCGGCGGTGCTGACGCGGACCGTGACGTCGTCTTCCCAGAGCGCCTGCGTCATGGATTCATCGCGCAGCTGGCGGGCGAACGACGGATATTCGCCGTCCGCGGTCGGAGAGCTGCCGCTGGAGTAAACGACGGCCAATTTCTGATTGGGCTGGAGATCGGCGAACGGGATGCGGCCGTCGGCCTTGAAGCGGGCCTCGTCGTCGCGGATCGCCTGCGCCTCGGCGTCTTTATCTTGCTGCCGGATCGTAAAAGTCTGTTCCTTGCCGTCGCTGCGGACCAGGATGAAATCGTCGGCGCCCACGCTTTTGACGACGCCCTTGACGACGGCGGTTTCCAGCGTCGGCCGGGCGCCGGCGAGGAAGTCCTGGTTCTGTCCGTCCGCTTGCTTGTCGTCCACGACGATGACGGAGGCGAAATACTGGATGGCGACGCCGGCGTAGCGGATGAAGTAGCCGTCGCGCAGGGCCAGGGCGTCGCCGCCTTCCGAGCTGGAAATCTGCTGCAGGGCCTGGTAATTGCGGTCCACACCGCGCGAGTTGTAGTCGGTCTTGTTCTTCTCCACCTGGCCGATCAGTGCGTTGCGGAAGATGCCAGTGTACCAGCGCCCCTCGACCGGCAGGCCGTGGGCGCCGGTCAGCTGATAGCGGAACGCGACGGCGCCGGCCTCGCCGTCCACGCGCTCGACGCGCACCTCCAGGCCGATGTGGTATTCGCCTTGCGTCAGCGAGAAGATCTTTTTCACCTGGAGTCCGCCCAGCTCCTTGAGCCGCGGCGACGTGAACGTCACTGATTGGGTGACGCGGCCGTCTTTTTCTTCGGATTTCGGACCATCCACGGCCCACTCGATCTTGCCGAGCGTGTCGAGCGGCCGGGCGTCGGCCTTCTTGTCGTTGATCTCGTAAGCGAGAAGCAGGTTCGACAGGTTGTCGGGATCTGCGGGAACCAGCTCCTCCGGCAGGTTCGTGGGCCGGCCCAGGTAGTTCGCCTGCTGGAACTTGTTCAGCACCACGCGCCGCACGCCGGCGCCGCGCGGGTCCAGCACGACGTAAAGGTGGAATTTGGAAGCGCCGTTGGGTTCGCCGAGCGTCTTGAGCTTGGGCGAATCCGCCGGCGTGGGCGGCGTTGTGGCCGCGACCACCGGCGCCGGCGCGGGCCTCTCCTCCGGTTTGGCCGCGGGGGGCGGCGGAGCGCCCGGCTCGGCCATCAGCTCCTGCGACAGACCCTGCCACAACCCACCGCTGCCGACGCCCACGTCCGCAACCGCTTGATAGGCTTCCCCTGGAACGGTCGGCGGCGGCGGCGGCGGGCCGAACAAATATTTCAGCCCGTAGAAGGCGGCGATGCACAGCCCCATCAGGACGATAAACAGAAGGATGTTTTTGGTCTGCTGTCGCATCAAAGATGATTTCCAGGGGTGTTCGGGGCGCCGGGCCGCGTAAACGCCCCGCACGGTGGTTGCGGCGCTGTGGCGCCGGGCGCTGACGTGACCCGGCTCGCCGACTCCCGTCCCCTCGGATTAGCGGCCGTCGCGGAGACGGTCGCCCAGGAAGTTGTCCAGCTCCGGGACGGCGTACACTTTCTTTATAGTGGTTTCGATGTCGTATTCGACGCGCCGGTAGCGGATGACGTTGTCGTCGAGCATGATGTAGCAGGCGCGCCAGTCGCCGTCGCGCGGCTGACCGACGGAGCCGACGTTGCAGAGCGTTTTACGGCCGTCGAGCCGGTGCTGATAGTCGATCTCTTCGGGGCTGTGGAACTGGTAAACGTCCTCGGCCACTTGTTCAGTGAAGATGCCGGGGACGTGCGTGTGGCCCTGGAAGCAATACTTCTCGACCAGGGCGAAGATGCGTTCCATCTTCCGCTGGTTGTAGATGTCTTCGGGGAAAACGTATTCGTTGAGCGGATTGCGGGCGGAGCCGTGGACGTAGAGATAACCGTCTTCGCGGAAGGTCCGCGGCCGTTCGGCGAGGAACTCCCAGCGCTTCTCCTTGACCGAACGCCCCTCGGGGGCCGTTTCCAGCTGCTCGCGCGTCCAGAATATGGCCCGTTCGGCGGGGCCGTTGAAGCCGTCGGGGTCGAACATGGCCCCCTGATCGTGGTTGCCGAGCAGCACGACCTTGCACTGCATCACGAGGTCGAGACACTCGCGCGGGTTCGGCCCATACCCGACCACATCGCCGAGACAGTAGATCTCCGAAACGCCTTGCTGCTCGATGTCCTTGAGGACGGCTTGCAGCGCTTCGAAGTTACTATGGATATCGCTGATGATCGCCTTCACGCGTGGCTCTCCCCGGGCCGCATGCGACCGATGGTCAACCTCGAAGCGCTCGCACGCTCCGAATCGCTGGTTGGCGCGGCGTCGGCCGGTGCAGTCCCGATGAACCGCAATTAAGGAAGTGTACCCCTATGGGGGAAAAGGTGTCAAGGGGCGAGAGATCTCCTGGTTCCCACGCTCTGCGTGGGAACCCAGCTGCGACGCTCTGCGTCGCGTCTGTGCCGCGGACGGGACGCAGAGCGTCCCGGCGTGGGTTCCCACGCAGAGCGTGGCAACCAGGATGCGCTGCTCCTATTTCGGCGCATGCACCACGCCGCCCGGCTCGACGCCCATGCTTTCGAGCCAGGCGACGGCGTTCGCCGAACCCATGCCGCGCGCTGCCGCTGCGATGCCGGCCGCGAAACCCGTCGCCACACCGGTCCCCTGCGCCCCATCTCCCACTTGATCGTACGCCAGCACGTCCGGCTTCGCCAGCAGCGCCACGTCATGCGGCGGTCCGCCGGCGCTATAGGGCTGCGGCAGGCCGCGGCGGTCAGCGGCGCCCACGGTGAGGACCGCGCGCGAATCGGCCGGCGTTCCCAGCGTGCCGGCATCCGTCACGAAATCGTGCAGCAGGACGCGGCCCGGCCCCTTCAGCGTCTCGACGAACAGCCGTGGATGCAGCTCAAACGTCGTAATCGCCGCTGGAACAGACGGATCGCTGCGCGGCCGGGTGCCGGTCGGCGCCGTCCCCTCGATTCGCACGGCGTAGCGGCCCGGCTTGGCGACCTGCAACAGCACCGTTTGTTCGTAGACCGCCGACGAAGGCGTCGCCTCCAACCGCTGCGGCGGGCCGACCGATTGCACAACGACGTCCAGATCGTCCGCTGGCTGCATGGCGCCGGATGGATCGGGCTGATACAGCACCACGATGTGCAGGTCCGCCAGCGGCTTCCGATACGGATCCTCACCGGGCCGGCCGGCCGTGGGGTCGTGCGCCTCGCGCCATTGCACCGAGATGCGCGCCTGTGTGTCGGCCGGGAGGTCCCGCGTCGTTTTGCCGCCGTCCGGCGCCCAGGCCAGGAAATCCAGCTGACGCGCCCACGGGTTGTCGTTGGGTGAAGCCGCCGCCGAGTCGAACGCCATGACGCCGGCGCGATCCTCGTCGCGGAACAGGCCCGACCAGGCTTGGCCCCGTGCGTCGCCGGCCGCCTGGAACCATAGCGCCGACTGGAACGGCTGCTCGTCGAAGTAACGCGTCAAGGCGCTGGTCGTGTCCGCCGGATGGCCGTCGTTCCAGACCAAACCCGAACCGACGACGCGGACGCTCTTCAGCTGCTGAAGGTCCTTGATGAGCTGGAAATAGCGCGCCGTCCGTTCGTGGTAGGCCCGGTCGTCGTTGTCCAT
>DATKHW010000708.1:0-6711 GCA_035546275.1 Gemmataceae bacterium | reverse complement strand
CTCCAAATCCAACCCGCTAATGCCCTGGCCCACCACCTCCTCGGCGCCGCCCTTGGGGCCAAGGGCCAGTGGGACGAGGCGATCGCAGAGTGGCGCAGAGTCCTCCAAATCCAGCCCGACCACGCCGAAGCGTGGTGCATGCTGGGGCTCGCGTTCCAGGTGCAGGGGCGGTTGGCCGAGTCGCTGGCCGCTCACCGCCGTGGCCATGAGCTCGGCGCCCAGAAACCCAACTGGAGCTTGCCCTCCGCGCAGCGGGTTCGCGAGGCCGAAGACTTGGCCGAGCGCGACGCCCTGTTGCCGGCCAGCCTCCGCGGCGAGGCGGCAGCATCCGACGCCGTGCGGCAGGTCCGTTTCGCGGACTTTTGCAGGCGTATAAGAGGTTTTATGCGGCCGCATCGCTTGTACGCTGACGCGTTGGCCGCGGAGCCTGGGCTGGCGGAAGACGCGTCCTCCTGGAATTGCCGCAACGCCGCCTCTGTCGCCGGCCACACGGGCTGCGGCAAGGAGACGCCGCCGACGGCCGCCGCTTACAAGCGCTGCCTGGACAAGTTCGACGCGCAGGAAACGCAGATCGAAAAGCTCCAGGACGAGATCAAGAAGATGCAGGGCACGGAGAGCCCGCAGCGGTAATCGTTCGAGGACTTCCGCAATGACTTCTCCGCCGAGTGAGTGTGGTTCGACTCAACGAAACGGACCGCCGCACCCCGGGGGTCGGCTGGCCTTGTTTTCCGCAGCTGTAAGCGCTCCATCCTGGGACCTCAAAGGGATGCGACCTCCGGCCAACGCTTGCTCGGGACCTTCTGCACGCGTGGCAGTCACGCCTGCCGCACCACCAACGACGCGCGTTCCCTCGCCGACTCGTGCGGGGCCGTGGACGCCGCTCGATTTCACTGGCGAGAAACGGCGGCGGGAGTCACTGCCAGGAGGTAGTCGGCGACTATGCACGGTGCCATGCGGCGAAGCTTCGTTCAGCGCGTGCAGAATGCCTCATGGGCATCCCGATGATTGAACCGCGGGCGGCCTTTGGAAGGCGTGTCACGCCTTGGCGGTCGTTTTTGTCGGCGCAACGCCGCCAGCCTGGGCGAGCACAGCGAAAGAGGAAGCAAGACCAAAGCTGTCACGGCCCCTGTCTCCGATCCTTCTCGCGCCGGTACATCAGCGACATGCACTTTCGGCACGTCACGGCCGCGCGGTCGTCTGTCGCGATGGCTTCCACCTGCGCCCGGTGGGCGGCCTCCTTGTCGCGCGAGTTGCACAGGACCATGCCATCCCCGTCGAGGGCGTGCAGATCCCGCTTCAGCCTGTTGTCCTTGTCCTTGGACATGAACCGATCCCATACGGTTACAGCCCAGCGACTTCTCACCCACCGCTCAGATCGCGGTAGTAGTACGTCGTGCTGCACAGCCCGCCCTGCGGCATCAAGGCATAGCCGGGGATGTCGCCGACGCGCACCCAGCCCAGGCGTTCGTACAGCCGCGCCGCGTCTGCGCCCGTGACGGCATCCAGCACGAGCAGCGTCTTGCCGCACTCCCGCGCCACAGCCTCGGCGGCTCGCATCAACGCCGCCCCCAGGCCCTGCCGCCGCGCCCGTTGATGCACCAGCATCTTGGCCACGTCGGCGCGGTGCGGCTGGTTCTCGGGCTGCTCCAGCACCAGCTGCACTGTGCCGCACAGGCCCTGCGCGTCCTCGGCGACCGTCAGCGCGCGCTCGCCGGCGGCCACGCCTTGCCCGACGCGGCGCCAGAAGGCCAGGGCACGTTCGCGGGTCAACGGGCGCATGAAACTCACGGAGGCGCCGCCCTCGACGCAGTCGATCAGCACATCGGCGAGCACGTCAATCTGGGCGTCGTCCAGCGAGTGCAGGCGTCGTATGGACCAGGTGGTTGCCATCGAGGACTCGTACTACTGCGTGAGGCGGCTTGGCCGGCCGCCAGGATTCTCCCTCCACGTCGCCACGCCGTCAAGCCTCCGATGGAGGCGACCGGCTTAGCGCTAGGCGAAACAATGGGAGCATCGCGGGAGATTCACAGCAGCCTGTTCCGGCTGTACTTCCGCGTCATCCTGGGCCTGCGGCGCTTGCCTCCGCCGGGGCGCGCGTGCAGGGCCGGCGGTGCGAAGCTCGCGCCGTCGGCAGCTGACGCGCGGTCGCTCGCACATCGGACGGGCTGCGCGTCGATGCAGCAGGTCGGCCGGTCAGCCCAGCCCCATCAGCAGGTCGGACAGCCGGACGCGCAGGATTTTGGCGATTCGCCGGAGGTTGATGAGGGAGACGTTGCGCTCGCCGCGCTCCACGAAGCCGACGTAGGCCTTGTGCAGCTCGCACCGCCGCGCCAGCTCGGCCTGGGTCCATCCCCGCTCCTCGCGCCGGGCGCGGAGGCGGTGGCCGATCTCCCGGAAGAATTCTTCGTCGTCGAGGGTCATTGGCTTGACACCAATGCTGCCCTCGGCGACACTACTTTAACGTAGTCAAATTCTACTGAGGCCGATATCCCGAAGCACCAGGGTGGGCGGCGGCGCGGGGGAAGCCAGTGAAAAGCAGTATGCTTCGGCGGACCGAGCATGGGCCGGAGCGCCGGCGGGGGCGACGAGCGCCGACTGCGTGAGACGCGTGACGTTCAGCTCAATGCGCCCGGATCGACGAGGCGAAACAGCTCGGCCATCGGCAGCGACAGAGCGGCGGCGACGCGCTCGATGTTCATGAGGCAGATGTTGCGGCCGCCGCGCTCGACGTCGCTCAGATAGGTGCGGTGGATGCCGGCCCGGTGCGCCAGGTCCTCCTGCGTCAGGCCCAGCGCCTCGCGCCGGCTCTTGACGGCGAAGCCGAACCGCTCGCGGACGTCGGGCCTGGAACGCTTCTTACCCATTGCAACGAGGGTAAGGGCGCGTAGACTATCCGTGTATCGACTATCAGTGACATTCCGGCCGCTCACCGCGGTATCCTTGCACCTGCTGCAACGGCTCTCGACGCAACGATTGGCCGTTCCGTGCGCAAAGGCTCGCCCCCGACTATCAATGCTTGCCAAGCCGATCGCGCCCATTCCCTGAAACCGTCGTTGGAGGATCGCGCGACATGCACCTAACCCGTATCGGCGGCCTGGCAACCGCCTCGCTCCTCGCCGCCGCGCTTTTGCTCCTCGCTGCGTCGGACGCGCAAACCCAGCCGAAGACGCCCGAAAATGACGCCGATAACATCATGCCCGTGGCCGCCTCGGTCCAGGTCCTCCGCAACGTCGAATTGTCGCTCGACGGCGCCAAAACGACGGTGTCATCGATCGAGTACGCCCAAGAGGGAACCACGGTCTACCTGTTCCCTGTATGGGTCGTCGTTGGGATAGATACCTACAACCAGAACGACGGACTGTGGCAGCAGCTGTCCCCTAGTCAGCCGCTGCCCACGAGAGCCGAGGCGGTCGCCCCGCGGCTTCGCGTCCACCTCGCCAACCTGCTCGCTCGGGAGACCACGCGAACCGCCGTCGAAACGCGGCTCCGGGAACACGTCGCCACGCGGGAGGGCGTTAAACCCGAGCAGATCAAGCTGCGATCTCCGACGTTCAACCGGAAGGGCTACCGACTCACGCTCGCCGCCTCCACCTCCACAACGGCCGGCCACGACGCCGAGGCGCTGCTCTCCGGCACGGTCCTCGTCTCCCCGGAGGTGGCTGAGAATGAAGGCACGATCATCCTGGAATTGCTGCCGGAAAACATCGCCGCGCTGCAAGCGGCCAATCGGGAGCCCGTGGTCCTACAGGCCACCTACCTGAAGCTGTCCTGCCAGATGAAAGCCCGGTTCGAGCAGCGGCAGTACATCGCCAACTTCGACGAGGTTCAGAACGCGGTCGCCTCGTTGCAGAATGATCTCAAGTCGATTCAGCCGGCGGCCCTGGCGGCTCCGGCGGCTTTCGTGGAGGTCCCCATCGGCGGGAAGGTTGAGGAGAGGAGCGCCGTAGTTGCGGCGTTCAGCCAGCATCTGGTCGCCTCGATCGGCGTCCGAAGCGGGGCTAACGTGAACCTCGGTTTAGTGAACGAATTGGCGGAACACGTCCTCGACCGCATTCTGACGCAGGTGGAGCTGGCGCAGATGGCCGACGACAAGCGGATAGCGGTTATGCTCAGCGATCGGGCCACTCTGTCCGCCTCGGTCGGCGAGATCAAGACGTTGGCCAAGCAGACGAGGTCCGAGCGCGAGGACAAGCTCAAGGCCGCCCTCGACGACACGGAAGCGCGGCGCACCGGCCAGAGCAGCAACTACAAGGGGTCGATCGTGGTCCTGTTCGGCCCGCTCCCCGGTAAGGTCGATGGCGAGTACGGCAACCGCAGAGAGGAGGAGAAGATCGCTCAGCGAAAGCAAGAGGTGGAAACGCTGAATCGCGGCCTGGACCAATTGGGGATGTACTTCGAGGGTCGGATGCCGACGCCCAGCGGCATTCAGTTCAACACGGAGGCCCTTGACGAGTCGGTGAAGAAGTTTCGATTCGAGTTGGAGGAAAACCGCTTCACCATCGGCTGGGACCAGCACGACTGGGCGGGAATCAAGCTGACGACCACGGCCGGGGCGGCCTTCAGTCCGGAGATGCTCCAGCGACAGTTGTCGGAAGCCCAGGCCCGGTACGCCGAGTTTGAGAAGTTGATCGCCACGCCGGAGAAGGTCAAGGAATTGCAGCAACTGCTCGGCGACGCCCGAGTCACCAGGGAGCAAGCCAAGGCGACCGCGGATCGAGTCGCCGAGATGGAGAGGCGGGAAACGCCGTCCTCCGTGCAGGCGCGGCTGCACCGTCTGGAGTTGCGGTCCGGCGCGCTTCTCCCACGTATCGTCCCCAAAAACCACAGCGATAAGTTTTGGTCGGTTGCGTTCAGCCCGGATGGGAAAACGCTGGCGACCGCGAGCAGCGACGGGTCGGCCCGATTATGGGATGCGGCGGCCGAAGCCGACCAAGCTCTCCCGGCTTTGGGCGCGGGCACTGCGGGATTGCTGGCTTCGCTGCCACAAGCAGGGCCTCTCCTCGCCGCCTCAGCTGTCGCACCCGGCAGAGCCGCCGAAAGGGCCGTCCTGAAGGGCCACACGGGCGCCGTGTACTGTGCAGCCTTCAGCCCCGACGGCGGGACGGTGGCGACGGCGAGCGCGGACAACACGGCGCGGCTGTGGCATACAGCGGCCGAAACGGAAACGTCCCTCCCCGTTTTGGTCGCCAGCACGGTCGGTTTGGTAGGTTCGCCCCCGGGGCAAGGGCCGTTGCTCGGCGCTTCCGACTTTTTTCCGGGAAGAGGGGTCGAAACGGTCGTCGTCCAGGGGCACACGGACGTTGTGTATTCCGTGTCGTTCAGCCCAGACGGCAGGACGGTGGCGACTGGAAGCAAGGACCAAACGGCGCGGCTGTGGGACGCCACTGCCGGCTCAGTGATAGTCACCCTCAAAGGGCACACCGACGCTGTTGCGTCAGCAGTGTTCAGTCCGGACGGCAGGACGGTGGCAACTGGAAGCAGCGACAGCACAGCCCGACTGTGGGACGCGGCCAACGGGGCAGAGATAGTCGTCCTTCGGGGGCACACGGGCGTTGTGTATTCAGCGGCCTTCAGCCGCGATGGCAAGACGGTGGATACTTGCAGCGAGGACCATACGATCCGGTTGTGGGATACGGCGACGGGAACGGAAAAGGCCGTCCTCAAGGGGCATTTGAGCGCGGTGTACTCGGTGGCGTTCAGCCCGGATGGAAAGATGCTGGCCAGCGGCAGCTGGGACAAGACCGCGCGTTTGTGGGACGTGGCGACTGGCGCCGAAATAGGTGTTCTCAAAGGGCACACGAGCGCCGTGTACTCGGTGGCGTTTAGCGCGGATGGAAAAACGCTGGCTACAGGTAGCTGGGACGGCACGGCCAGATTGTGGGACCTGCAACCATAGGCGCGGCTATTTCTGCGGGTGGAAAACTTACACTGCCTTGACGGTCGCCCAGCCGGTGTACGGCCGCCCCACGAGTTCTGAATCCCTGATCGATCTGCTGATACATAAAAGAAAGGGAGTTCCCTCGGTCCGGCCGGACGCCGCGCCAAGGGAACTGCCATACCAGCCCAGGCATCGTCCCCAGAGGACGCGCCCGAGCCGGCAATTGAGTTACATCATCGATCCCACCGGCCGCGTCAGCAGCCGCTTGAGCGCCGCCAGCATTTGCACCGCCAGCGTGGCACAGAATCCGCCCGCCGCGCCGCAGGCCGCTGCCAGCCACGGCCCCAGGAAGTAGGCTGCGGCGCCCGCCGCCGCGCCCACGCCCAGCGCCGCCAGCAGCGGCCGCAGCGACACGCCCAGCAGCCGCGCCCGCAGCCATACGCCGCCTGCCCAGCGCCGCACCTTGCTCAAGCGCCGGGTGCAGCCGGCACGGAACGCATTGAAGCAGACCGAAACGGCCAGGCGCAACGCCGCCCAGCGCTGCCTCCAGCTCACCTTCGGACGCTTCGGCGCGACCGGCGCGGGCGCGGCGGCCGGCGCGGCGGGCAGCAGCCGGGCCAGCAGGTCGGGGTTGGCCAGCGCCTCGCGCAGCACCACCTGCACCGCCTCCTTCACGGCCACGCCGACCGCCTCCTTGACCACCATCGCCACAGCCTCGTTGAGTCCTTCCGCCAGGCCGTCCAGCATGGCGTCCAGCCGGTCGATCTGCTCCGACAGGCTCTTCCGCGCCAGGCCGTTCGTGCTCGTCTTCATCGTCATCGGAATGTTCCTTT
>DATKHW010000707.1:0-6133 GCA_035546275.1 Gemmataceae bacterium | reverse complement strand
AGCTGGAACTACTGGGCCGGAAGGTGATTCAGGATCTAATGACCCTGTTCTGGGAGGGGGCCAGCGAGCTGCCGCCGGACTGCACCATCAAGCCCAAGAAGTTCCCTGGGAAGTTGCAGTCGCTGCTGTCGGACGCCTACCGTAAAGTGTTCCAGCACTTCGTCAAGGAGCAAGCCGATCTGCCCCTTGATTATCACCGCCTTCAACTCGTCACCGACTACGTCTGCGGCATGACCGACTCGTTCGCCAAACGGCTCCATTCGGAGTTGTCTAATGGCTAATGAGGTCACGGTTGAACTGTTGAAGAGTGTGCTGCGCGAAGAGGTGGATCGGTTCTGCCAGCAGCAGGAACCTTCTTGGGAAGCCGTTTCGGAAGTCTTGGAGACGATCCGCCTTCACCGGTGGCGATCTGTATTGTTCGGCGGAACGCTTCGCACGCTACTGAGTTCTCGCATTGTCCACCACCGGCCGGGACGTCCGCGTGACGTAGACATCGTGATCCAAGGTCCACCGCTAAAGGTCCTGCGACGCCTGTTCGAGAAGTTGATTTCCCGGGAAACCCGGTTCGGCGGGCTGCAACTTAGTAGAGCCGAGTGGCTCTTTGACGTATGGCCTCTAGAGCAGACTTGGGCCATTGTGGAAGACAGGGTGGGCCAACCGGATTTCTCTTGCCTCCCCCGCACCACCTTCCTGAATGTTGAAGCTGTGGCCGTTGACATATGGCCGGCGCCGGGCCAGGTGCGAGAGATTTACTCTGGTGACGACAGATTTTTCCGCGCCATCATTGACCGGGTGGTTGAGGTTAACCGCGTCGAGAACCCGTTCCCCGAACTTTGCGTCATCCGTTCCCTGGTTATGACGCATGACATGGGCTATAGTCTGGGCCCGCGACTGGCGCGGTATATCGCCGACTACGGTCCAACCATCCCCTATGAAGATCTGGAACGGATTCAGAAGAAGCACTATGGCCACATCCGGATTCCGGGGCCGCTGATTAGGAAGTGGATTTGTTATGTCCGCAATTCCGTAATCGGAGGCACCGAGCGCGCCTTTCGACTGCCGACTGATGTTCTACTGAACGGCCGAAGTTCTCTCCGATCGCGTTCCGAAGGTTAGCAGCCCCACTACCGGCACAAATCGACGAAACGGCAGCAGAATTCACCCCAACCGCGCGAGAACTTTCCGAAAAAGGAAGAAAGGTTCACCTATGATTTGTCACGCCGACCTGCTGACACATCGCTAGCAGCGGGCATGTCAAACACATCGGCCGCGTCCCGGTGCAGATGTGCTTGCCGAACGGCACCAAGAGGGCGTTGATCTCGATCCAGTACCGTCGCGGCAGGATTGCTTCCAGGGCCGTCATGGTCTTTTCCGGCGTCGGCGTGTGGACGACGCCCCACCGATTCGCGACCCGGTGGACGTGAATATCCACGCTGATGAGCGGCCGACCGCCGGCGATGCCTGCAACCAGATTGGCGCACTTGGGGCCGACGCCGTGAAAGGTTTGCAGGACGTCCGGGTCGGCCGGCAGCAGGCCGTGGAAGTCCGCGTCAGTACGGCGGGCGATTTCCTGGATTTGTCGGGATTTGGGCCCGTGAAAGGAGCAATGGTGGATCAAGACGTCGATTTCGTCCACCGTGAGACGGGCTATTTCCGCAGGCGTCCGCCCTTTTTCGAACAATCGCAGAGACGCCGGCAAGGAGGTTCCGTCGAGGGTGCGGATCGAGAGAATGCAGCCGACCAGCAGCTCGAAGACGGAGTCGTGCCCACTCGCGGCCAGCTCGAACATCGCCGCCTTGGGGAAGGGGCGAACCGCCTTCCGCAGCAGCGGGATCGCGATCCGGAACTCAAACGGCTGTTTCGCAACCTTCGCGCCTGTCATTGCTGGTTTCATTAGTTGGACGTTTCTTGCAAGTGACATGCCTGTGGAGGGGGATATTAGCGGCAGATGGCGGATGGATAGCGTCGTGTCTTGAGGGGCGGCGCTCATGTCCCGCTCCAAAATGCGGGCGTCGGCGACCAAAGGCCGCCAGCCTCCTCTTGCAACAAGCGAGCCGAATGACGCGTTCCCTTGCCGCTCCTATTCCCGGGCGGTTGACCATTCCCCGCTGGCGTCGGACAATAGCCGCACGCCGCTTGATTCTCGCTCCGTGGAGTCTCTCATGCGCACCACGTGGACCTTCCATTCGGCCAGCCAGCTGGTCTTCGGCCGCAACGCCGCGGCCCGTCTCGGCGAGATCGCCCGCCGTCTCGGCGCCCGCCGCGCCCTTATCGTCACGGACCCGATTCTGCTGAAGGCCGGCCTGTTGGAAACGATCCACGCGCCGCTGAGCGAAGCGGGCGTCGCCGTCGAGGTCTTCTCCGGCGGCGAGCCGGAACCGTCGCTGCGCGCGGCGGAAGCGGCGTTCCGTGCGGCCCGTGGGTTCCGCCCCGACGCCGTCGTCGGTCTGGGCGGCGGCAGCAACATGGACCTGGCCAAGATCACCGCCGTCCTCCTCGCCCACGGCGGCAAACCGCTCGACTACGCCGGCGACGACAAGATCCCCGGCCCCATCAAGCCGCTGCTGTGCGTGCCGACCACGGCCGGCACAGGATCGGAAGTATCGGCCGCCGCGGTGCTGACCGACGCGGACAACCAAATGAAGGTCGGAATTCTCAGCAATTTTCTGCGTCCCGCGGCCGCCGTGGTCGATCCGCTCTTGACCGTGAGCTGTCCGCCCAAGGTGACGGCCGACAGCGGCATCGACGCCCTGACCCACGCGATCGAGGCCTATACCGCTGTCGAGAACGCCGACTTCCCGCTGCCGCCGGGCGAGCGTTCGGTGTATCAGGGCCGCCATCCGTTCGGCGACATGCTGGCCGAGAAGGCGATTACTCTCATCGGCGCCAATCTGCGGCGGGCGGTGCGCGACGGCGGCGATCTGGAGGCGCGCGAGAACATGGCCCTGGGGGCGACGCTGGCGGGCATGGCGTTTTCCAACGTCGGCGTGGCCGTCGTCCACGCCCTGGAATACCCCGTCGGCGGCGCGACGCACTGCTCCCACGGCGCCGGCAACGGGCTTCTTTTGCCCTATGTGATGCGGTTCAACTTGCCGGCGCGGACGGCGGCGTTCGCCCGGATCGCATCGCTGCTTGGAGAAGCCGTGTCCGGTCTGGCCGAGGCGGCGGCGGCGGAGCGTGCGGTCGGAGCAGTGGAGCGACTGCGGGTGGACATTGGGGTTCCGACGCGGCTGCGCGAGCTGGGGGTGAAGGAGGCGCAGCTGCGGCCGTTCGCCGAGAAGGCGTTCGCCGTCAAGCGCATCCTGCGGGTCAACCCGCGGACGCCGACCGTGGACGATCTGGAGGGGATTCTGCGGGCGGCGTTCTGATAGAATGCCGGAGTTCGTCGCTTTGGACGCCGCCCCATCCGTTAGGCCGGCGAACCTTCGCCCCGCCCACGGCGTAGGACCGATGCGTGTCCGCCGGCCGCTGAACGAGGCGCCTCATGGCTCAAGACGTCATTGTCGAAACCCGCAAGCTCACCAAGATTTACCGCGACTTCTGGGGCCGCCGGAAAAAGGACGCCCTGCGCGCCCTCTCCATCGAAATCTATCGCGGCGAGATCTTCGGCCTGCTCGGCCCCAACGGCTCCGGCAAAACCACCACCATCAAGCTCCTGCTCGGCCTTCTCTTCCCGACCGACGGCGAGGCCTTCTTATTCGGCAAGCCCGCCGCCGACGTGGCCAAGAACGAGCGCATCGGCTATCTGCCGGAAGAGTCATATCTCTACCGCTTCCTCAATGCCGAGGAGACGCTCGATTTCTACGGCCGGCTCTTCAACATGCCGTCCAAGGTCCGCGAGACCAAGGCGCAGGACCTCATCGAAAAGGTTGGACTCAAGGCCGACCGCAAGCGCATCCTCCGCGAGTACTCCAAGGGCATGCGCCAGCGCATCGGCCTGGCCCAGGCCCTCATCAACGACCCCGACCTCGTCATCCTCGACGAGCCGACCTCCGGCCTCGACCCCATCGGCACGCGCTGGATGAAGGACCTGATCGCGGAGCTGCGCAAACAGGGCAAGACGGTCATAATGTGCAGCCACCGCCTGGAGGACGTGCAGGACGTTTGCGACCGCATCGCCATTCTCAACGAAGGCGACCTGCAATCCTACGGCGACGTCAAGACGCTGCTGCAGGACGTCAACCGCGTCGAGCTGCGGGCCAGCGGCATCCAGCTCACCGACCAGCTCCGCACCGACCTGCAAGCGGTGCTGCAAAAGCACGGCGGCCATCTGGACTCCATCGGCCATCCGACCACCACGCTGGAGGACTACTTCCTCCGCATCGTCGAGGAGAGCAAAGCGCATCCGGGCCGGCGCTTCCTGCCCGATAAGGACGGCGCCAAACCCGCCGCGACCGCCGCGCCGGCGGCGCCGGGATCGACCAACGTCACAGAAAACGCGGAACGATGAATGAGCAATGAGGAATCCGGCGTTCCGGATTCCTCATTCCTCATTCAGCATTCATCATTCCCCCTATGCTTGCCGTCCTGTTCCTGGAACGTGACCCGCTTCGCATGGCCGATGTGCTCCCGGGCATTTTCTCCTGGGTTCAGACGGTCGGCGGCTTCGCCATGATCGGCGTCCTCATTTGGCTCGTCGCCGATTGGAGGCGCCGCAAACCCGCCGCCCGCGACGCCGTTCCCGCTTGGATGCGCGGCTTTATGATGGTCTGCATCGTCCTCGCCCTCATCGCCTATGCGCTCACCCTGCCGCTTCGTCTCTTTGAGATGTATGAGTTCTGCTTCGGCAGTTATCTGTATCCGTCGCCCAACGGCGGCGCGGTCGACGTCATCTGGAAGCCCGTCGTGGTGGTCCCGCCCAACTGGCGCTGGCTCACTTTTGGACAGACGGTCGTCCCCGGCGTCCCCTTCTACGAGGCCTGGTGCCTGTTCATTGGCGGCCTCCTATCGCTGGCCGTGGTGCTGACGCCGTTTCTCCGCAACGTCGTCGCACTGCGCTGGCGGCGCATTTTCGCCCTGGCCGGCCTCAGCTACAAGGAAGCGCTCCGCCGCCGCGTCCTGTGGGCTTTTTCCGCCCTGCTGCTCGTCTTCCTGTTCGGCAGCTGGTTCATCTCCGGCCGGGCCAAGCACGAGGACCAGCTTCGCACCTACGTCCAGCTGGTCTTTTGGGCCATGACGCCGCTGCTGCTCTTCACCAGCGTCCTCCTGGCCGCCTTCAGCATCCCCGCAGACATCCGCCAGCAGACCATCCACACCGTCCTCACGAAGCCGGTGCAGCGCTTCGAGGTTTATCTCGGCCGCGTTCTGGGCCTTGCCGGCCTGATGTCGCTTGTCCTGCTGGTCCTCAGCGGCGTCAGCCTGCTCTACGTGCTCCACGGCGTGGACGCCGACGCCGCTGCCGAAAGCCTCAAGGCCCGCGCCCCGCTGTTCGGCGCGCTCAGCTTCGAAAACACCGACGACCCCAAACTGGGCGTCAGCGTCGGCGACGAGTGGTCCTATCGCAGTTACATCAGCGCCCCGATCGGCGGCGAGCCGCCGCAAACGGCCGTGTTTCATTTCACCGACCTGCCGGGGAGCTTCGCCCAGCCGAACCACAAGCCGATCCGCTGCGAGTTCACTTTCGCCATTTACCGGGCCTACAAAGGCGAAAAAGAGGGCCGCGGGATCGGCTGCGACTTCGTTTTCCAGACCTGGCGCTTCGACCCGGCCAAGCTCGACGAGTACCGCAAGGAGCGCAAGACTGAAATCAACAAGGGCCGCGCCGAGGCCGACGTGGACGACGCGCTGGCCGAGAAGTACGGCTACTTCGAGGTCAACAACTACCCGGTCAAGAACTTCCACACCATGACCCGCGACCTGCCGGCGGGCCTCTTCCGCAACGCCGAGCAGGACGACAAGGCCTGGCGAAAGTCCCTCAACGACCAGCGCAAGGCCGTCCCCGACCCGCTGGAGGTCCGCGTCCGCTGCCTGGACAAGCAGGAATACGTGGGCATGGCCCGCTATGACATGTACCTGCGGCAAGACGACCCGGACGCGGGCGGCGACGCGCGGGGCTTCGCCGTCAATTTCCTCAAGGGGGCGGCCGGCTTGTGGATGCGCCTGGTCCTGGTGATCGGCGTCGCCACGGCGCTCA
>DATKHW010000706.1:0-2051 GCA_035546275.1 Gemmataceae bacterium | reverse complement strand
GAACCAGGCCGTTTTTGACAAGGACTTCCAGCTCTTCTACGCCACCGGCGACAAGGACGTGGGTCTGACCGTCCTGACGCACCGCCCGATCGCCGCGGAAGACGGCTACTTCACGATGCTGCTGACGCCCAAGGTGGAGATCCCCAAGGAGTACAACGTCCCGCGCGACATGGTGCTGGTGCTGGACACGTCGGGCAGCATGCGCGGCGTCAAGATGGAGCAGGCCCGCAACGCGCTCAAGTATTGCCTGGATCACCTCGGACCGAAGGACCGCTTCGCGCTGATTTACTTTTCCACCACCGTCAACAAGTACCGCGACGCGCTCCTCGACTCCACGCCGGAGAATGCGGCCGAGGCCAAGAAGTGGGTGCAGAAGCTGGAGGCGAAGGGCGGCACGGCCATCGACGGGGCGATGGCGGCGGCGCTGGCGTACCGCGGCGAGGACGCGGGCCGGTCGTTCAACGTCGTCTTCTTCACCGACGGCCAGCCCACCATCGGCGAAACCGACACAGACAAGATCCTGAAGAACATCGCGGCCAAGAACACGGCCAACACGCGCATCTTTACCTTCGGCGTCGGCGACGACGTCAACGCGACGTTCCTCGATCAGATCGCCGACAACACCCGCGCGCTGGTCACCTACGTGCGGCCGGCCGAGGACATCGAGGAAAAGGTCGCCGGCCTGTACACCAAGATCAGCAACCCTGTCCTGACCAACCTGAAGATCACGGCGACGAACGGCATCTCTTTCAGTGAAATCTTTCCCACATCGCTGCCCGATTTGTTCCACGGCGGCCAGCTGGTGGTGATGGGACGCTACAGCGGCAAGGGTTCATCCGCGATCAAGCTCGAAGGCCTGATCGGCACGCAGAAGAAGGAATTCACCTACGACGTGACGTTCCCGGAAAAGACGGGCGACGAGCACGCCTTCGTGGAGCAGTTGTGGGCGCGGCGCAAGGTGGGGTTCCTTCTGGACCAGATCCGGGCCAACGGTCAAAAGCCGGAGCTGGTGACGGAGGTGACGGCGCTGGCCAAGCAGTACGGCATCACGACGCCGTACAGCAGCTATCTGATCGTGCCGGGCGGCGTCATGCCGGTCGCCGGCGCAAAGACGCCGGACGGCAAGCCGAACGTGCAGTTCAACGCCCCGGCGCCGCCCACGCCGCCCCCGGCCCTGGCCCCGCGTCCGGGCAGGCTGCAGCCGCAGAGCGTCGAGGATTTCGTCAAGCGGAACCAGCAGAAGCCCGGCGACCTGGAGGCCAACCGCGGCAAATACGCCGAAAAGGACCTGGAAAATGGCGCCGACGACGTGAGCGCGGCGGGCCTGTCCCGCAAGGCCGCCCGGGAGATGAAGGCCGACTGCGACGCCGCCTTCGGCTACCTGCAAAACAAGGACCAGAACGCCGTCCAGGCCGGCAAGCTGGGCGTCGATCTGTCCTGCCAGACGGCCTGCCTGCGCAACCAGTCGCAGCTGGACCAGACAGCGGTCCGGTGCGTCTGCGGCCGCACCTGCCTGGAGTTCGGCGGCGTGTGGATCGACGAGGGCTACGACCCCAAAATGGCGACGGTGGCCGTCAAGGCCCAAAGCGACGCCTATTTCAAGCTGCTCGAGCGGCAGCCGACGGTCCGGGAGGTGCTGGCGCTCGGCAACCACCTCGTTTGGGTGACGCCGAACGGCACGGCCCTGATCATCGACGCCGGCACCGGCAAGGTGTCGCTGAGCGACGCCGACATCGACTCGCTGTTCGTCGCCAGGAAGTGAGACCGCCGTCATCCGGGAAGGGCGTCCGATTCCTTGCCGCGGTCGCCGCACCGGTCGGCCTGGCCGGTGCGGGCCTCTATTTGCGGGGGCACGGAAACGGGTCAACACAGGCGATCGCGGGCGACCCGAACATGCCGGGAGCATGGTGCACCTGGCGCCCCACCGTGTTCACGCCCTCAACGAAGCCGGCCTCCGATCCAGGTCCCAAGCGCCGCGAGGACATGGGGGACGAATTCATAAGAGGCACTCACAAAAAGGCGGCTGGAACTGTGATTTTAGAGTTCCAGCC
>DATKHW010000705.1:0-10097 GCA_035546275.1 Gemmataceae bacterium | reverse complement strand
GACGGCGAGTTGTATTTCCTCGATTACGACGGCGGGACGGTGCACACCATCGAGCGGAACGACGCAGGCGCGAGGAACGCCGACTTTCCGACGCGATTGTCGCAAACCGGCCTTTTCGCCGACCCGGTTGGGGCATGGTCTGCAGACCATGCCCCAACGCCGGCAGCCGGCGTCGTCCCCTTCACGATCAATAGCCGGCAGTGGCTCGACGGCGCCACGGCGGAACACTGGGTCGCTTTCCCCGGCGACTCATCGGCGACGCTGTATGAACCGGCCAAGCCCATCCCTGGCATGGTGGACTGGCACAATTTCCGCTTGCACTTCCCCAAGGACGCGGTGCTGGTGCGAACCATTTCCCTCGGCGGCACGCGGTTGGAAACGCAATTGCTGCACTTCGACGGTCTGGATTGGCGAGCATATACCTATGCCTGGCGCGACGACCAGACCGACGCCGACCTGGTCCCCGCCGACGGCGGCGAGAAGGAGCTGAGCGACCCGTCGCCGCTCGCCGTGCCGCCCCCCCACCCTCACCCTCCCCCGCCCGCGGGGCGAGGGAAGACGGAGGCGGGTGAGCGGAAGCGCGTCTGGCAGATCCAGAGTCGCACCCAGTGCATGTCGTGCCACAGCAGTTGGTCCGAGTACGCCCTGGCGTTTCAGCCCGACCAGCTGAATCGAGTGGGGCCGGACGGCCGTAATCAGCTCGTCGCGCTCAGCGAGGCTGGGATCATCCGCCGGGCCGGCCCTGACGATAATCCGCTGCCGCCGTTCAATGCCGCATCCATTGGGAAGGAGCGCAATCTTGCCGATCCGATGGACGAAAGCCAGTCGCTGGAGGCGAGGGCGCGGTCCTATCTGCACACGAACTGCGGGCATTGCCACTGCGAGGGCGGCGGCGGATCGGTCGATTTGCGGCTGCAGTTCCCCGTGCGCGTGGCGGATATGAAGGCGGTCGGCGTCCGGCCCAGCCGCGGCGATTTCGGACTGCCGGAGGCGTGCATCATCAAGCCGGGCGATCCGTATGGCAGCACGCTGTATTTCCGCATGTCCAAGTTCGGCCGCGACCGCATGCCCCACATCGGCTCGGACCGGCCCGACGAGGCCGGATTGAAGCTGATCGGCGACTGGATCGCGAGCATGGGCGGCGCCGCGGCGTCGCCGGAGGAAGGGCCGCTGGACCGACTGCTGGCCGATCCAAGGGCCGCATTGGCGGCGGCTCGTCGCCTGGGCCGGGCTGAGATGAAATCCACCGACCAGAATGCTTTACTGGCGGCGGCCGTCAAGCTGCCGGCTGGCCCAATCCGCGACCTATTCGAGGGCTATTTCCCCGCCGACGACCAGGGGCCGCGCAAGCTCGGCTCGAACCCCCGGCCGCGGACCATCCTGTCCTTGAGCGGAGACGCGGGGCGCGGTGAGAAGCTCTTCTGGTCGCAGGCGGTCAATTGCGGCAAGTGTCACAAGATCGGCGACCGCGGCACGGCGATCGGACCGGAGCTGACGACGATCGGCAAGACCCGTCCGCGCGAGGACCTGTTGGAGAGCATTCTGGAACCGTCGCGCCGGATCGAGCCGCAATTCGCCGCTTACATCGCTCGGACCACGGACGGACGGACGTTCACCGGCTTGTTGGCGAAGCGGGACGAAAAGCAGGTGGTGCTGCGCGACGCCCAAAACAAGGAAATCGTCGTAGCGAACGATGAGTTGGAGGAATTGAAACCATCGCGGATCTCCCTGATGCCGGAAGGACAGCTGGCCGGCCTGACTCCCCAGGAGGCGGCGGATCTGCTCGAATATCTGGCCACCCGGAGAGGAGATAAATAAGGAGCGCCAGGCGCCCGCCGTTCCGCGCTTATCGGGTGGATTTCAGCTTCGCCCAATCCGCCAGCAGCGTGGCCAGCGAGTCTTGCACCTCGTCAAACACTTTTTCCACTTGGGCAGTCGGCGTCGCATCGGCGCCTTGAAGGATTTCCAGCAGGCGGGTCTCATCCTCGATAACGCGGGAAAGGCTGGCCGCTCCTCGCTGCCCACGCCGCCGTTCTGCTCGACCACGACTGACCCCCTCCAGCGCAGCTGCCTTCTCATCCCGCGCCGCCAGCTCCTGCCGCGCCGACTCCTCCTTCGTCTTTTCCATCGACTCCTTCAATTCCGCCCGCAGCGCTCGCAGCTCCCGGAGCGCCTGTTGCGCCGCCCAGATGTCTTCGCAGCATCGCATTGACAGGATGTACTGTCGCCGCAGCCCGTTCGCCGGGGTCGTCACACGCGGGTCCATCTTCACCGTCAGCGGCTGCTCGTACTGGTCGCCGCCCACGGTCAGCCTTACCGTGTACTGGCCTGGCAGAACCCACGGGCCGCGTGGCTCGGCGGGAGTATCGTGGACGACGGCCGCGATGGGATACGATCGGCCAGTTCCTTCGGGCGGCGGATAATGCAGATCCCAGACGAACCGATGGACGCCGGCTTCCGCCGAAAGAACGGCCGTGGGGCGGACCCAATAGGTGGGAACGTCGAGGTCTTTTTCAAGGACCGGCGCCGGCTTATCGTCGCTGGAGAACCGGCGGACCAGCGTCCCAGTGTCGCTGAGAATCTCGAACGTCACCGGTCCCTGTGGCTTCTTCTTCAAGTAGTAATCGAGGATTGCGCCGTCGGGTGGGTTCTTGGCGGCCGGCTCATCGGGCGGCAACGGCGTATCGGTATTGTTGTTCCAGTGAACGCGGACGGCGGCTTGCGGTCGGAATAGATATGCGTCAGCCGCTGCGATCTTGTCATCCAGTTGCCGCAGCGGATTCATGTCGTCGAGGATCCAGAACGACCGGCCATGCGTGGCGACGACCACGTCGTCGTTGTGGATGACCAGGTCGCGGATAGACGTGGCCGGCATGTTGAGACGCAGCGGCTGCCAGTCGTCGCCGTCGTTGAAGGAGACGAAGACGGCGCGTTCCGTGCCGGCGAAGAGCAACCCCTGGCGCACCAGGTCCTCCCGCACGACATTGACGGGAGCGTCGTCCGGCAGGCCGTGTACGCTCTCCCGCCAGGTCTTGCCGCCGTCATGAGTGCGATAGATGTGCGGCCGCTGGTCGTCGAGCCGGATGCGATTGACTGCGGCGTAAGCCGTATCCTTATCGAAGCGGCCGGCGTCGATCAGCGAAATCTTGCTCCAGGCGGTGAGGCCCAGCGGCGTCACGTCCTTCCACGTCTTGCCGCCGTCGCGCGTGACATGGATCAGGCCGTCGTCGGTCCCGGTCCAGATCACGTCGACGTCCTTGTAAGAGGGGGCCACCGTGTAAATGACGCCGCGGCGCGGCTGGCGGCCCATCTCCGGCGTGCGGTAGACGCCGATGCTCTCCGGCACGTCGGGCTGCTCGCGCGAGAGGTCGGGGCTGACGATTTCCCAGCCGTCGCCGCCCGTGGTGGTCTTGAACAATACATTCGATCCGAGATAGAGAATGTGTGGGTCGACCGGCGAAAAGACGAGCGGCGCCGTGCGCAGGAAGCGGTATTTGCCGGAACGCAGCGCCTCCGGCGCCACATCCTGCACTTGGCCGGTGGTGCGATCGTAGCGCGTCGCCTTGCCGCCGTAGATGAGGTTCGGATGCAGCGGATCGGGGGCGACGTAGCCGTATTCCTCGACCCCCACCGGATGCCACTCGCGGAAGGTGATCTGCCCGTCGTCGCCGCGGCTGGCCACGCCCGCCGAGCCGCTCTCTTGCTGAGCGCCGTAGACCCGATAAGGGAACTGGTCGTCCGTAACGACATGGTAAAACTGGGCAGTCGGTTGGTTGTACCACGAACTCCAGGTCGCTCCGCCGTTGACCGTGATCGTCGCTCCCTGGTCGCCGGCGATGAGAATGACGTCCGAATTGTCGGGATGAATCCAAATGGTGTGGTAATCGTCGCCGCCGGGAGCGCCTTTGAAGGCGGTGAAGCTTTTGCCGCCGTCGGTGGAGCGATAAGTGGAGGTGTTGGCGACGTACACAACGTCCTCGTTCTTGGGATCGACTTTGACCTCCGCGAAGTCGTCGCCGCGGCCGCAGAGGCGCCGTTCGTCGTTGACGCGCTCCCAGCTTTCGCCGGCGTCCTCGGATCGGTAGACGCCGCCAATCTGCGGAGCGTCCACGGTTGCATACATGCGCCGTGGATCGCTCGGGGCGACTCCGAAGCCGATGCGGGCCAGGCCGTCCTTGACGGTCGGCAATCCCTTACTGAGTTGCCGCCAGGAATCGCCGCCGTCGGTGGATTTGAACAGGCCGCTGCCTTCGCCGTGCCATTGGCCGTTTTCCCAAGGGCCTTGCCGTGCGGCCCAGAGGTCGGCGTAGATCGTCTTGGGATTGCGCGGGTCGAAGGCTAGGGCGACGGCCCCGGTGTTCTCGTCCTTGTAGAGCACTTTTTTCCAGGTCTTGCCGCCGTCGGTCGAGCGGAAAACGCCGCGCTCCTCATTGGCGCCGTAGGGATGGCCCAGTACGGCGACGAAGACGCGATCCGGATCGCCGGGGTCCACCAGAACGGCGGCGATTTGCTGGCCGTCGCGCAGCCCCATGTTCTTCCACGTCTTGCCTCCGTCGGTGGATTTCCAGACGCCGTCGCCGGTGGACAGGTCGGGCCGTTGCAGCCCCTCGCCGCTGCCGACGTAGAGGATGTCGGGGTTGGACGGCGCGACGGCCAGGGCGCCGATGGAGCCGGTCGGCTGATCGTCGAAGATCGGCTTCCACGCGCGGCCGGCGTCAGTGGTTTTCCAGACGCCGCCGTTGTTGACGCCGATGTAAAAGACGTTGGGCTGGCCTGTGACCCCGGAGGCCGCCACGGTTCGGCCGCCGCGAAACGGGCCGATCATGCGCCATTGCAATTCGCCATAGAGATTGGGCGGAATGGGTTCGGAGCGGCCCCGAGACGCAGAGCCGGTCAGCGTGAGAAGGCAAACGACGGCGAGGATCGTGCGGCGCGATGACATGGGAAATCCCCGAACAAGGAATCAAGCGTGAGAATGATATATGCCGCATCGCTCCTGACGGCAGGCTTGCAGCGCGTTGAGCCACGCCTACAACCACCAGCCGATTGCCACGACCGCAAGCGTCGCCAGGCTGACGACCGGCATGAACGGCCAAGCCGATCGGCCGCGGGCAAGGATCGGACGAACCGCCGAGGCGATCAGCTTGGCGACGGCGTAGAACAGGACAATGAGGCCTGGCGTCAGGAGGCTGGCCGCCGCGGCCAGGGCGGCCACATCCGCCGGCGCCAGCCGGAACAGCACGCCGATCTGCCGCAGCGACAGCACGGACAGGAGCGCGATGAGCCCCCATTTGACGCCGACATTCAGCGCGGACGTCTGGCCGGCGTAAACGTGGTACACGTCGAAGGCCAGCATCGCCAGGACGAACAGCAGCCAGATTTCGACGAACTCGCGCTGCGCCGACAGGCGCTTGAGGTCCGACCAAGTGGCGACGCTGAACGAGCCGAGCAGGAAGGCCAGGCCGAATTGCTGCCACAGCCCCAGGCGGAGCGCGAGGCCGACGGCGTCAAGCCAGGGGGGAAGGTTCATGCGCGTGCTACCTCGATCGTTGCCAGCTGGTTCGCCGCGGCGTAATATACGCCGACCTACCCCGCGCCGTCCCGCCCCAGAGCGCTTCCCAGGAGATGCCCCCATGTTCCAAATAGCACGCCGACGCGGCTGCACCGTTGTGCGACCCGTCTGGGCGGCGCTGATAGCCGTCCTGCTGCTAGCCGCCGCAGCCTCCGCCGCCGAGCCGTGGACCGCCCTCATCAATCCGGACAACTCGCTTGCTTTTAGCTTCCTCCACGACGACCGGCCGGTCTTCGACGTCTCCCTCGGCGGCTGGGGGCCGAAATGGGCCTGGATCGGCCTGGACGCGCATGAGAAGGCCGAGAACGGCAAGGTTACATCCCACGTGCCCTTCGTCGTCAACAAGGACAAGGGCGAGACCATCGACGTCCGCTTCGAGGCCTGGCAGCCGAGCGCCCGGCAGGTCGCCTTCCGCTGCAGCATGGAGTCGGCTCAGGACGTGCCGCTGACCCTGCTTATCGCCGGCTTCCATTTCGACGACCAGGGCGGCAAGGGGACGCTCACTCTAACACATCATCAGGAGAAGCCGACCAAGATGGAGTTGCCCGTGCGCGGCATCCATTCCGCCCCGGCGGCATCCCAGGCCGATTTCGCCTTCGACAAGTGCGGGAACGTTTCGATGCAGCTTGACCCACCCTGCCCCATCACCTTCGACAACGGCATGCGGGTGGTGCTGGCGGCCGACATGTTCCCCAAGGGCAAGAAGGCGGTGACGCTGACGCTGACCTTCCCGGACGACGCGGCCTTCTGCGCAGGCCAAGCCGACCTGGACAAGTTCAGCCGGACCCTGGCCGGCCCCGACTGGTTTCCCTTCCAGCCGTCCAAGGAATTGGTTTCCGGCGTCATCGACATGGATCGCTGGCTCGACGGCCCCGCCGGTAAGCACGGCGGCGTTCGCCTCGTCAAGGACGGTTTCGCCTTCGAGGACGGCACGCCGATCAAGTTCTGGGGCGTGAACCTCTCCTACACCGGCAGCGCCCCGGACCATGCCACGGCCGAGTTCGTTTCCGCCCGCTTCGCCAAGTACGGCATCAACGCCGTACGCATGCACAAGTTCTCCTACCCCATCGGCCACGGCGGCATCGGCGACCCGAACGACTCCACCCTGTGGGACGCCAAGGGGCTCGACCAGTTCGACTACTTCGCCTCCAAACTCAAGGAGCACGGCGTCTACTTCGGCTGGTCGCACACCTACGGCTTCCACGTGTGCCCCGGCGACGCCAAACGGCTATTGGCCTACGACGAGATCGACAAGAACCTCAAGGGCAATACCTACGCCTTCATCCATTTCGCGGAGGACGTGCAAGACCTGATGATCGAGAAGGTCGTCAACCTGCTCAAGCACAAGAACCCCTATACCGGCATGAACTACGCCGAGGACCCGGCCCTCTGTTACATCGAATTGCAGAACGAGGACGACATCTTCTTCTACACATCGGAGCAAGCGTTCAATGCCTGCCCAACTTACAAGAAGAAGTTCCTGGAGCGGTTCGCGGCGTGGCTCAAGGACCGCTACGCCTCGCAGGAGAAATTGCAGGCGGCCTGGGGCGATGCGCTGCAAAAGAGCGAGACGCTGGTGGAAGCGAACATCACGCCGCAGTTGAATCCGTGGTTCTTCGGCGAGGACCACTTGCCCGGCCAGAAGGGCGGCGCCCGTCGGCGGCTGCTCGATACGGCCGCCTTTTTGCACGATGTTCAGGATAAGTTTTATAGCCGATTCGCCAAAGCGATTCGGGACGCCGGCTACAAGGGGCCGCTCAACGGTTCGCCCTGGCAGGCGCCGAGCATGGTCCCCCACTACTACAATCTGAAATCCGACTACGACGTCGGCTACATCGACCGGCACAATTACTTCGACGGCAAGGGGCCGGAGATGTTCGCCTCCATGCTGACGCATCCCGGCAGCGGCTATTTCAGCAGCGGCTTGCAGCAGGTGATCGACCGGCCCTTCGGCTTGTCCGAGTGGATCCACGTTTACCCGAACGTCTACGCCGCGGAGGGGCCGCCGATCGTGGCCGTTTACGGCATGGGCCTGCAAGGCTGGGACGCCTCTTACGAGTTCCAGTCGCAGTCCAACCACCAGGTCTTTGACGAAACGGCCGGCGGCTTCCCGTGGGGCGTTTGGGAGGCCGACACGCCGACGTCGCTGGGCCAGTTCCCCGCGCTGGCCCGGATGGTCGCGCGCGGCGACGTGAAGGAAGCGGAAATCATCTCGGTGCGCCGCATCAGCCCGACGGACCTCGCCGAGGGCAAATTCTCCTTCTCCGACAAGGTGGAACAGAAGGGCGATGTGAAAACCTTCGGCGGCAGCTGCCCCCCGGAAGCACTGGCGGCCGGGCGCTGCGTCGTCGAGTTCACGGACAAGCCGCAGCCGTCGCAGCTGCCGGACATGAGCCGCTACCGCAAGGAATCGGTCATCCACTCGACGACCGGCCAGCTGGCGTGGGACACGTCGGATAAGGGCTTTTTCACGGTGAACACGGCCGGCACGAAGGCGGTGGTCGGCTTCGCCGACGGCAAGGAGCAGACGCTCGGCGACGTGAAGATCAAGCTCGACACGCCGTTCGCGTCGGTCTTCGTGACCGCGCTGGAGCCGGGCAAGGACCTGAGCAACGGGGACCGGGCGCTGATCGCGGTGATGGCGCGGGACAGCAACACCGGCTTCACCTACTTCGCACCGGATGACCGGGTGCTGAAGAACGGCGGCCCGCCGATCCTGCTGGAGCCAGTGAAGGCGTCGCTGACCATCGCGGGCCGGCCGATCGCTGCCGTAAATATCCTCGATCACGACGGCCGCCGTACCGGTCGAACGCTTGCGGTGACCGACGGACAGTTCACGATCGACGGGGCGAAGGACAAGGCCATCTACTACGAAGTTCTGTTCCGATGACGCCATGCAGCGTCGGCGGCCGCTCCGCCGCCGAAAGTCCGCTTGTTCGGTCCACCCGTTTTTTGTAGCGTTGCGGCTCGATCTCGCAGAAAGGCAACGGACACGGCCCATTCCGGCGCGTGCCGAGCGCTGCGGTCCGTCTGGAGTCAGCCGCGATGCTGTTGCAAAACGAGCCCGGCCGTCCGGCCCGCCTGCACGTCTTTGTCCTCTTGTTGGCCGCGCTAGGACTGCTGCTGCGCCTCTATTGCTACTTCTGCGATCCCTCTATTTGGTTCGACGAAGCAGCCCTGATGCTAAACGTCCTGGACAAAAGCTACTCCGGGTTGCTGGGACCCCTGGAATATGCGGCCAACGGTCCGCCCTTGTTCTTGTGGTTGGAAAAGAGCCTGGTGGGCTGGCTGGGCGATTCTTCCTGGACCTGGCGCTTACCCGCGCTGGCCGCCAGCTGCCTGAGCCTGATTCTGTTCGTCCCGGTGGCCTGGCGAGTGTCGGCGCCGGAGGGCGCCGTGTGGGCGGTGGGGCTGTTTGCTTTTTCCCAGCGCGTGCTGTGGCACACCGTCGAGGTTAGGCCGTATACGATCGATGTACTGGTCGCCGTCGGCGTCATGGCCGCGTGGCTCTACACCGCCTCCTGGGGCCCCGTGAAACGGCTGCTTCTAGCCGCAGTACTGTGTCCGCTGCTAATGTGCTTGTCTTATCCCGCCGTGTTCGTTTGCAGCGCCCTGGCCCTGGTCTTGCTGCTGGAAATCCGCAATTCCCGTCGCGCGGCGGTGTGGCTCAGTTATGGAGTTTACCTGGCGGGGCAGGCGCTGACGTTGTTCTGGTTGCTGCGCGGGCCCGTTCGCTTCCAGAACGAGGGAATGCGGGCCAGCGGCTTTGAAGACGCCTGGATTCGGCAGATGCCGGATTGGTCCACGCCAGCGGGCGCCGCCCGCTGGCCGTTCATGGCGCTCTTCGAGGCGCTGCGTTACGACCTTCATCCGACAGGCGGACTGCTCCTGATCTGCGCAGTCTTTGGTGCTGGTTGGGTGATTCGATCACGGGGACGTCGTCTTGCGCTTCTCGTGTTCGGCCCGTTGGCCGCGGTGATGGCCGCCGCGTGCTTGCACCGCTACCCGTGCGGGCAGGGCCGGCCGATTCTGTTCCTGACCCCAGCAGCGTGCCTCGCAATAGGCGCAGCAGTCCCTGTTCTGCTGCGTTGGTGCTGGGACGGTTTCGCCAGGAGCGGTCAATTGCTCGTTTGGGCGACGCCGCGGAACTGGGGCGGCCGGACGGCCGGTGTGATTCTGGCGTCGCTGGCGCTTTCGCCAATGCTTGCGTGCTTGTACTGCATCGCCGTTCCACAACCAAGGCCGGATGGACGCGGCGCCGCCGCTTATATCCTGTCGCACCGCCGATGCGACGATTGGGTCGCAATCGACTCCTGGGACCAGCTGTATTTCTACCGGCGCTTTGATCCGTGCTGGCTATGCCCCACTCAAAGACTCCTGAAAGGAGAGGAAGCGCAATCGCGGTGCTGGCTGACCATCAACACGATGATGTCGAATTACGAGGCGGACGAGCAGGCGTTGACCGGCCGGCAGTCGTGGGACATTTGCGAGCGGAAACAATTCGGTCCGCTTATCGTCCTCTTGC
>DATKHW010000704.1:0-3011 GCA_035546275.1 Gemmataceae bacterium | reverse complement strand
CACGTGGGCGGCGACCGGGAACTGCTCAAGTCGCTGACGGAAGTGTTCTTCGATTCCTATCCCGCGCAGCTGGAGCAGTTGCGTGAAGCCATCGGCCGCGGCGACGCGCAAACGGTGTATCGCCTGGCGCACACGCTGGTCGGAGCGGTGGGTATTTTTGGAGCGCGCTGGGCCGTGGAGGCGGCGTCGCGCCTGGAGGCGATGGGCCGCCGCGGCGATTTGACCGGCGCGGAGGAGGCGTGGAAACGCCTGGATGCGGCTGTCGCGCGGCTGAAACCCGCCCTGGCCGCGATGACGGCGGAAGCGGCGGCGCCCTTGTAACGCCTTGCAGCTCGACGGCGCGCTGAGATAGCCGCTGTTGAATCATCTCTTGAACCGTGTGCGACAGCCTCGCCAATAGCATTTGAGCCATGCCACTAAAAGGCCGCCGGCGCTGGCCGCTACGGCCCGAAGTGGGTCGATCGCTCCACCATTATCGTCCGGCGCGAATTTCCTGTCTTTGAGGAATGCGCGCAATCCTCCGCCGACGGAATGTGCTACGGTTGATTTACTCGACGGATTTCAGGCGCTAACGAAGAGAAACGCCGCTTTGTAGACCATTTGAGATGGAAAATGGTTCATCCTGGAAAAACAAGCCGTTGTCGCTGGAGCCCGAGCGATTTTGCGGCTCCCCTGTGAGATGTCCGCTGACGGCACAGTGGTTGCTCAGGAAGGGCCAGCGATTCATGTACGGCGCTCCCTCCGGCGTAATGCCGTCCCGACGGGCCTGTTGGTTCGACGCCAAATAATGTGCGGCCGCCTTCCCCTCCCCTGGGCCGCACCAACGCGGTTTGGCCCCCGCAAGGGTCGTTGTTCGTATTTCCTTGCGGGCCTCCCGATTTCCTGCGGACACCCATGAAGTCAGCGCCGCAATCTCGAACTATCGCCGTATGGCCGCCGGTTCTCCTTGGCGCGGTTCTCGCGTTGGGACTTCTGTGGTCGTATTGGCCGGCGCTGCTCGCCGTGGAGGGGCGCTGGGCGCACGATCCGCAGTATTCGCACGGGTTTCTCGTGCCGTTCTTCGCCTTGCTGGTCCTGTGGCGGAAGCGCACGAGCTTCCCGACCGAGCTGCATCCGGAATGGCTCGGCGCGGCGGGACTGGCTGCGGCGGCTTTTTTGCGTCTTCTGGGAGGGTATTTTTACTTCGAATGGATCGAAGGGCTGTCGTTTCTGCTGTCTCTGTGGTCAGCAGCCGTCCTAATCGGCGGCCGTCGGCTCGGCTTATGCCTGATTCCAGCCTTCGCTGTGCTGCTGTTCTTGTTTCCCCCGCCCTTCCAGGCGGAGACGGCGCTCGCCGGGCCGCTGCAGCAGCTGGCGACGGCCGTCGGGACCTATGCGCTGCAGACGCTCGGTTTCGCCGCAGTGGCCGAGGGCAATGTCATCGTCGTGGGCGATTATCGGATCGGCGTATTGGAGGCGTGCAGCGGCCTGGGAATGCTATCGGCATTCTTCGCTCTTTCCACGACGGCCGCGTTGATTGTAAACCGACCGATTGCGGAGCGCGTGGTGCTCTTCTTGAGCGCCGCCCCCATCGGCGTGCTAATGAATCTGATACGTATCACCGCCACGGCCTATGTTTATGCGACGCTCGGCGCCACAGCCGCCCATGCCTTCTTCCACGATCTGGCCGGCTGGCTGATGATGCCGGCGGCCTTCGCCGCGCTGTGGCTGGAAATGGCCTTGTTGGGAAGGCTGTTCGTCGCCGCGCCGCCGACCGGGGTCCGGCGCGGCGTCAGTCCGCCGTGCATAGGGAAACAGGGCGGCCTGACGCCGCGCCGCTCGCCAACGCCGCTCATAGATGCTCCGCAATCCGCACTCACCGTCTGACCCGCCGCCGTCCCGTGGATGGAAGCGCAGACCGGGAGGTTTTCTCCAATGAAGCCGCTTGATGCAAATGGAATGAAGCCGAAGGCTCCCTCGTCGAACGGCGCCGTCGTCGTGCCTGCCGAACATGCACCGTCCGGCCTGCCGCCGGCCCTGTCCGCGCCGCCGGGCGTCGCCGCTCTCTGGCACGCTCTCACGCGGCGGTGGCTGACCATTCTGGTCGTCGGCGGCGGCCTGGGCGTTCTGGGCGCGGTCGTCGGCTGGTTCGCGGCCCCCGGCAAGTACACGGGCGTCGCCACGCTGCACCTTGATCCACACCCACCGCGCGGCGTCTATGAAAGCCCCGAAGATTTCGCGAATTTCCGCGCCAACATGGCCACGCAGATCAAGAGCGACCCTGTGCTGGAAGCCGCGCTGAAAAAACCGGAGGCGGCCGAGTTGCCCGAGGTGCGGGCCCAGGGCGGCGACGCATTGACCTGGCTGCGCTCGGCCGTCGCCGTGGACGACAAGACGCCCGGTCCCGAGGCCTTGCGTCTGACTGTATCGGCCGACCGCGCGGAAGACGCGGCTGTGCTGACCAACCTGTGGGCCCAGGCGGCTGGCGACGTTTACAACGCCGACGAAGAGGCCAAGGTCAAGGAGCGCATCAAGCAGCTGCGGCAAAACAATCGCGAGCGCACCGAGCAGCTGCGTAAGCGCAAGGCCGAGCTGCAGGCGCGGCGCGACGTGCTGGGTCTCGAAGACCCGCGGGTGCTCGATGCCAAGATGCAAGCCGAACAGGGAGCGCTGGCCGGATTGCAGACGCAGCACGTCACGGTCGAGCTGGAACTCAAGAAACTCGAGGTGAAAATCGCCGATCTGCGGGCCGGCCTCGCGACGCCCGAGAAGGTGGTCGTCGCGCCCTCCGCGGTGGACGAAGAGATCGACCGCGATTTCAAGGACAACCCGGTGGTCAAGGCGCAGGTGGAGCAGCTGCTCGGCTTGCAGAAGAAGATGGGCGAACGAATGGCCCTGCTGCGGCCGGACGACCGCGACAATGACACGGGAGTCCTGCAATACAAGACCGGGATCGAAGAAATCCAGAAAAAACTGGCCGCGGAGCGGGAAGCGATGCGGCCCGATTACGAAAAGCGCGTCCGGGCGCGGAC
>DATKHW010000703.1:0-3636 GCA_035546275.1 Gemmataceae bacterium | reverse complement strand
CCGGGGGCTGACGCCCCCCGCTCGCCTCTCCGATTTCTACTTATCGTTCCCCGGCGGCGCCGCCGGCAATTCCTTGATGTAGATGTTCTTGAACCATAGCTGATCGCCGTGGTGCTGCAGCTCGATCGGCCCCGTCGCCGGCAGCGGCTTGCCCCTTTCCCAGTAGTTCGCCAACGGCGCGTCGTCCACCACCTTCTTGCCGTTGAGGAACACCGTAGCCTTGTCGCCGATCATGATGATGTGAAACGTGTTCCACTCGCCGGTGGGGTTGTCGGCTTTCACCAGCGGGATTTTGCCCTTGCTGCCCGGCGGATTGTTCCACAGGCCGCCCGAGCCTTTGCCGAAGTCGTCGGGGAACTTCTTCTCGTCGATCGTGTCGGACTCCCAAATCTGCACCTGCGGATTGCCGCGCAAGTAGATGCCGCTGTCGCCCTTGGGCGGAATCTTCCAATCGACGTACAGCTCGAAGTTGCCGTAGTCCTTGACGGTTTGCAGGTTGTTGCCCTTGCCGTCGTGGTAGAGGATGCCGTTGTCGGCCCGCCAGTGCGGCAGGATCATTTCGTCGGCGGCGATCTGCATCTTCAGCAGGTCTTCAATGGCCGTGGGCCGTTTGTTGATTTCGATGAGGCCCTTCCAGTTGGACAGGTCCTTGCCGTTGAAGAGGGCGGTGAAGCCCTCCGGCGGCTTGTTGTCGTCGGGCCCGGCCTTCTCCTCGTTGGCCGGCGCGGCGCCGGCCAAGGCGCCGCCCAGCGCGACGGCCAGGATCAGGGGAAAAGAGAGGAATCGTGTCATCGCGGTGCGTCTCCTTGTGGCGGAAATGTGTAGGGTGGGTCGCAAGACCCACCGCGAGGGACGGAATCGGCGCCGGTGGGTGTCGCTGACGCTCGACCCACCCTACAGCGAATATCGCTTAAAGAAATCCCAAATCACGTCATTGGCGATCAGCCGATCGCACGGCGGCCCCGCCAGCCGCGGATTGAATTGACCGCGGCCGCCCGGCCAATGGTGGCCAAGACCCTGGATCACGTGGACAGTCAGCTCGGCGGCGCAGCCGGAATAGGCCCGCGTGTGAACGCCGCAGTTGTCCCGTCCCACGGGCGGCTCCGGCGGACAGGCGAGGGCGGCGGCCCAGCGGCGCAGGGTCTGTTCCAGCGGCGGCCGGCGGATGCGGCGGCCCTCCCACGGCGTTACGATCTCGCCGCCCTCCACGGGGCAGAGCGGATCGGCGCCGCCCGCCAGGATCAGGGTCGGCGTCGGCCGTTCCGGCCGCGGATGGGTCAGCCAACAATGGCCGGCCACCGCCGCCACGGCGGCGAAGCGCCCGGAGCGCTCGGCCGCCAGGCGGAACGCCATGCCAGCGCCGTTCGAGAAGCCGGTGACACAGACGCGCCGCGGGTCCACGGCGCCTTCGGCAATCAGCGCGTCGAGCATCGCATCGACGAAGCCGACGTCGTCGCCTTCCGGCTCGTTGGGGACCAACTTCGGCGAGCCGTCGTTCCACACCTGGGGATTGTCGAGGAAGTGCGGCGGCTTGGCCAGGTCCGGCCGCAGCCCGTCGGGCAGCACGACGAGAAAGCCCTCGCGGTCGGACTTGTCGGCCCAGCACGTGTCGCCGAGCGTCCAGGCGGCGGTGGCGCCGGTGCCGTGCAGCACGACCACCGCCGGCAGCGGATCGCGGTCGTCGCGCCCGACCGGCCGATGCACCAAATAGCGGCGCGGCCGGCCGTCGTGGCGCAGCGCCCGCGCCTGATCGCTTGGCCGGCTCATCCGTGGTTCAGCTCGCTCCATAGCGCCTTGTAATACCGTAATAGTTCGACTCCCGAATCCAGGTCCGGCGGCGTCTTGCCCACCTCGCACATGGTCGCGCGGTCGTAGCCATGTTCGCGGAGCAGGCGGAACAGTTCGCGGTAGGGATACACGCCGGCCGCGTCCTTGTAAAGTTCGTTGATATGGCACGAGCGGACCCACGGCCATAACAGCTGAAACGACTCCTCCACCGATCCGTTTTTCACGTCCTGCGGATTCGAGTTCCACGTTAAACCGACCTTCGGATGGCCGCACGCCTCCATGACCGTCTTCATGTGCGGCGGCTCGGCCGTGCCGCTGCCGTGGACCTCGACCCAGATTTCAATCCCGGCGTCGTCGGCCGCCTTGCCGCAGGGAATGAGCGCTTTGCCGATCTGGTCGAGCGTCTTGGCGACTTCCACCTTGCTGGGCAACCCATTGGGTCGCACCTTGACGCCCCTGCCGCCGATGTCGGCCGCAAGCTGGATGAACTGCTTGCACGTCTCGATGTTCTTCTGCACGACGGCGGGGTCGGGATCCTGGAACTCGCAAACGCTGCCGCATCCCCAGATTTCCACGCCGGCGTCGGCGAAGCGCTTCTTGACGTCGGCCCGCTGGTCCTTGGTCAGCGACGGCTCGACGCCGTGCTTGTGGGTAGTGCGCAGCTCGACCGGCGAGACGCCGGTGGTCTGACACGCCTTGAGCAAAGAAGGAAGATCCCAGTTGGCGGCGAGGTTGTAGGTGACGAGGCCGAGGCGGAATTTCGGTTTTTTGTCCTCGTCTTTGACGGCGGACGGCTCGGCGGCGAAGCCGGCCGCGCCGAGCGCTCCGGCCGCGAGAAAACCACGGCGATCCAGGACGGTCATGGTCGGCGACTCCGGGAGAGCGGGCGAGTCGCCCTGATAATGACGGAAAGGGCTGCGGGACGCCAGCGGAATCCGTGCCGCAGCCTCGCCGAAACTGGCCTCCCCTATAGCGGCCTCAATCCGTCATACTACAGGGGCACGGGCCGCCGCCGCGCCCGCGAAAGGAACCCTCGACGCATGGACAGTCCGACTCTGTCGGCGATGGCCGCCGCCGTTGCCCCGACCCCCAAGCCGCCGATGCCGGCGGCGCCGGCGCGACGGGGGCCGCGCACCCGATTCCTACTGCTCGCGGTCCTGACGACGGCCGGGCTTCTCTGGCTTTCCTATTTCCCCGTCAATTGCGGGTGGCTCGCCTGGTTCGCCCTCGTTCCGTTTCTGGCGCTGGTCCGCTCCACGGCTCGGCCGCTGTGGGTTTATGTGTCGGCCTGGCTGGGAGGCCTGGCATTCTACTTTCCCGCCCTGCAATGGATGCGCGTCGCCGATCCCCGGATGTATTTCACCTGGATCGGCCTGGCGATCTACTGTTCCATCTACTTCCCTGCAGCGCTCCGCATAATCCGCTTTCTGGACCGCCGGACCCGGCTGCCGCTGGCCCTGACGCTGCCGGTTGTGTGGACGGCCCTGGAGTATTTCCGCTCGTGGTTCGGCACCGGCTTCTCTTGGTATCTCGTCGGCCATACGCAGCACGATTTTCTGCCCGTGATCCAGATCGCCGACCTGGCCGGGGCCTACGGCGTCAGCTTCCTCGTCGTCGCCGTCAACGCCGTGCTGTTCGAGGCGCTCTACCGCTGGCCGTGGTTCCGGACGACGTTCGCCGGGCCGGACGCCGCGGCGCCTGCCCGGCCGATCGGGCTGGCGATCCAGGTCAGCGCCGTCGCGGCGGCGCTGGCGGCCGCAATCAGCTATGGCGAATGGCGGCTCAGCCAGGACGCCTTTACGCCGGGACCGCGCGTCGCCCTGGTGCAAGGGAATGTGCCGCAGCAGA
>DATKHW010000702.1:0-2094 GCA_035546275.1 Gemmataceae bacterium | reverse complement strand
GCTGACCGTAGGTCTCCCGGAACTGTCAGCGGCCCCCTGCGCATCAGGAGACCTTCGGTCGGGCAGGGTGGCACGGTCAGGAGACCGTGCCACAACAGGGGGGGGGTGGGAGCGAGGATGCGACGCTTTCTTTGCGCCTTGGCGTCTTTTCGTGACATCCTTTGCCCTCCGTCGCGGGCCTGGTAAAATGGGTCGCATCGGTCCGCGGAGGGGGCGACCCATGGCCACGACAGCCGTCTCCTACTTCAAGCGCTACAAAATGGAGGCAGAGCTGCGCGACCTGCCGCCGCCGGCGCTGCCGCCTGGTTTCGATTGGCTTTCTTGGAGCGAGGGGCAGCTGCCGGCCCACGCCGAGGTCCTTTACGAGAGCTTCCACCAGGAAATCGACGCGATCGTCTTTCCCAGCCTGGCCACGTTCGACGGCTGCGTCACGCTCATGACGGTCGTCAGCCGACGGCTGAATTTCCTGGCCGGGGCGACGTGGCTGGTCGTCGGTCCGACCGGGCCGTGCGGCGCCATCCAGGGATTGCACGAACGCGGCAGCGTCGGCGCCATCCAGAACCTCGGCGTGTCCCCGGCCTGGCGCGGCCGCGGCATCGGCGAGGCGCTGGTGCTGCAAGCGCTGCACGGCTTTCAGCGGGCCGGCCTGGCGCGCGGCCTGCTCGAAGTCACAGGCCAGAATGAAACCGCCCAGCGCCTCTACCGCCGGCTCGGCTTCCGCCGTATCAAGACGCTGTATAAGGCCGTGCCCGAAACGATGCATGAGGAACGATGAACGATGAGTTGGATTGATTCATCGTTCCTCGTTCCTCATGCATCATTCCCTAGTGAGGTGATCGTGCCCCAAGACGTTTATCAGCACACCTTCGCCAACGGTCTGACGCTCCTGGCCGAACCGATGCCGCACGTGCGTTCGGCGGCCCTCAATTTCCTCATCCCGGCCGGCTACGTTTACGACCGCCCCGACCGCCTCGGCGCCGGGAGCGTCCTCAGCGATATGATCACCCGCGGGGCCGGCGAGCGCGACAGCCGCGAGCTGACCCTGGCCATGGACAACCTCGGCCTGGACAGCAGCGAAAGCGTCGGCAGCGTCCACATGCGCTTCTGGGGCGCCACGGTCGCCCGCAACCTGCCGGCCGCCCTCGAAATCTATTCCGACATTCTGCTGCGGCCGCACCTGCCGGAAGAGGAGCTGGACGCCGTCCGCTCGCTGGCCCTGCAAGACATCCGCGGCCTGGAAGACGAGCCGCGGTCCAAAGTCCTCGTCGAGCTGCGCAAACGGCACTATCCGACGCCGCTGGGCAACGACCACCGCGGCACGGTCGAAGGCGTCTCGGCCCTCGCCATCGAGGACATCCACGAGCGGCATAATCGTTTGTTTCGGCCCGGCGGCGCCATCCTGGCCGTGGCCGGCAATTTCGAATGGGCGGCGCTGCGCGACCAGGTGGGCCAGCTGTTTTCCGAATGGAAAGGCGACGCCCCGCCGCCGCCGCCGGTCGGCCCGCGCGGCGAGAAGCGCGCCCACATCGCCAAGGAGCTGGCCCAGACGCAAATCGCCGGCGCTTACGCCAGCGTGCCGATCGGCGATCCGGAATACTATGCCGCGATGGGCGCCGTCCACGTGCTGTCCGGCGGCATGAGCGCTCGCCTCTTCACCGAGGTGCGCGAGAAGCGCGCCCTGTGCTACGCCGTATGGGCGTCTTACCAGACCTTCAAAGACCGCGCCAGCGTCGTCTGCTACGCCGGCACCACCAACGAGCGGGCCCAGGAAACGCTGAACGTGCTGCTGCACGAATTGAAGCGGCTGCCGGAAGGGATCGAGATGGAAGAAGTGGAACGGGTGCAGGCCGGCCTCAAATCGTCGCTCATCATGCAGCAGGAATCGACGTCGGCCCGCGCCCTGGCGCTGGCGTCCGACTGGTACAACCTGGGCCGGGTGCGCAGCTTCGACGAGATCCAGTCGGCGATCAACGGCCTGACGGCGGACGGCATCCAGGCCCACGTCCGCCGCCTGCCGCCGGGCGATTTCACCCTCGTCACGCTGGGGCCGAAACCGCTGGAGGCTGAGTAGCAGCCGTAGGGTGGGGGGGGGGG
>DATKHW010000701.1:0-3627 GCA_035546275.1 Gemmataceae bacterium | reverse complement strand
CAGCTGCTGCCGCTCATCGCCCAGCAGGCCCGGCGTTTCACCATCGTTCGGTCGATGACGCATTCCGCCATCAACCACAATGCGGCGACCTACCTCGTCACGACCGGCAACCCGCCGCCTCGGGAGCAGATTGCGTTCACGCCGACCGAAAACGATTTTCCCCATCTCGGAGCGCAGGTGGCATTCGGTGCGCCGGGCCGCGGCGCGGCGCCGACGGCCGTTTCTCTGCCCGACTCCGTCAGCGACGGTCCTTACGCCTGCCCGGGTCAGGACGGCGGCTTCCTCGGCGCCGCTTACGCCCCGTTCGCCGTCCGCGGCGACCCCAACGAGAACGACTTCACCGTGGACGGCTTGCACGAGGCCACCGAGGGTGGACGAATGGCCGACCGCCAGGCGCTGCTTCGCGCGGTGGATCAGGGCCTGGGCCGGCTGGCCGACGATCGGCATGTCGAGGATCTGGGCCGATACCAGCAGCAAGCTTTCTCGCTGCTGACGTCCGAAGCAACGCGGCGCGCCTTCGACATGCGCAGCGAATCGGATCGGGTGCGTGAGCGCTATGGGCGGCACAAGTACGGCCAGAGCCTCCTGCTGGCCCGGCGATTGGTCGAGGCCGGAGTGCGGCTTGTGACGGTCTACTGGGGCGGGCGCGTCAACAACCCCATGCCCCATTGGGACACGCACTTCGACAACAATCGCCGTCTGCGCGACGAGCTGCTGCCGCCGTTCGACCAGTGTTTCTCCGCGTTTCTGGAGGACCTGGCCCAGCGCGGCCTGCTCAACAGCACGCTGGTGGTGTGCATGGGGGAGTTCGGTCGGACGCCGCGATTCGGGCAGTTCACCGGCAACGGCGTCAGTGAAACAGGCCGCGACCACTGGTCGCAATGCTATTCGCTCCTCCTCGCCGGCGGCGGCTCTGCGGGCGGCCGTGTGATCGGGCGCTCCGACCGGTTCGCCGCGTACCCCGCCGACGATCCCATTACTCCGCAGGATTTGGCGGCCGGCGTGCTCAGCACGCTTGGCGTCGATCCCAGCCTGGAGGTACGCGACGCATTCGGCCGGGCGGTTCGGCTCAGCAGTGGACAGGTCCAGCCGACGCTGTTCGGCGCGTGACTGGGAAGGTTCCTCGTCTTCAAGCAAAGGAGAAACCGCGATGCGTTACGCATGGATGGTTCCCCTGGTCATGACGTTGGGTTTCTCCTGGGCGGCGGGCGCGGACGATAGGCCGGCGGCCGGGGATGACAAGCGCACAGTCCTTGAGCTTTGGCCCGGCAAGGCGCCGGACGAGATCGGCGACATCGGCGAGGAGAAGACGCTTCTATCGCCGAAATTGGACCGCAAGCAGGTCGAGGTCACGGAACCGACCCAACTGGTGACCAACGTCACCACACCGACGATCACCGTCTATCGGCCAGCGAAGGACAAGGATGTTGGAACGGCGATCGTGATCTGTCCCGGCGGCGGCTACTGGAACCTTTATTGGCAGCTGGAGGGCGAAGAGGTCGCGACCTGGCTGAATTCGCTGGGCGTCACCGGCGTCATTCTCAAATACCGGGTGCCGCGCCGCCCCGACGAACCGAAAGCCGAACCGGCCCGACGGCCGCTCCAGGATGCTCAGCGCGCCGTCAGCCTAGTCCGGAGCAAGGCCAAGGAGTGGGGCATCGCCCCCGACCACATCGGCGTCATGGGCTTCTCGGCGGGCGGCCATCTGGCGATCGCCGCGGCGACCAGCTTCGACAAACGGTCCTACCGGCCTATCGATGCGATCGACGAAATCAGTTGCCGCCCCGACTTCGCCGTCGCGGTCTATTCGGGCTATCTGAAGGACAAGGATAAAGACGAACTGGCGCCGGGCCTGCATATTCCCAAGGGAACGCCGCCGATTTTTCTGGCTCACGGCGACGCCGACCTGATTAGCGATCCGGAAAACAGCGTGCTCCTGTACGAAGCCTTGCATCAGGCCGGCGTTTCGGCGGAATTACATGTTTATGCCGGCACCGCCCACGACTTCGGCGTCCGGCCCAGCGACCGCCCTTGCTCCACCTGGACGAAGTCTTGCGCGGACTGGCTGCGCGATCAGGGATTTCTTGCACGCGTTCGCCCCAAGCCGGAGGAGGCTCGGAAGGACGACGGCGGTCCCTGGGGCGTCGCTTCGGGCGCGGAATGGTCGGGCGATTATCCGAAATTCAACCCGATGCTGCACGAGGCCGGAGTGCGATGGCTTCGCCTCTTTCCCGAGTGGCAAGTCATCCAACCGAAGAAGGACCAGTGGGACTGGCATGTTTCCGACGACATGACGGCCGACGCTCGCGCCAACGGCATTCACCTCTCGGGAATCCTCTGCTACCTCGCCCCCTGGGCGTCGGCCGACGGCGGAACGCGCAAGTTTCCCATTAAGGACATCCAATACTGGCGCGATTACGTCGGCGCCACGGTGGGACGATACAAGAACGACATCCAATACTGGGAAATCTGGAACGAGTTCAACGGCAGCTTCGGCGACTCGAAGAACAAGGTCAAGGACTATGCCGAGCTGGTCGTTACGGCTTACGATGCGGCCAAGAAGGCCAATCCTGATGCAAAGATCGGTCTGACCGTCGCCAACTTCGACGTGGGTTTTCTGGATGCGGTGATCAAGGCCGGCGCGGCCGATCACTTTGATTTCGTCTGCGTGCATCCCTATGAAAACCTGAATGCTGTGGCCGACGGCGGCGAAGTCGGCTATCTGAGCCTCGCAGGCAATCTCCGCAAGATGCTTGCAGCCAACAAGCAGCGAACGGACATCCCGCTATGGATCACCGAGGTCGGCTTTCAGGCGCCCGTTAAGCCGGACGCCCCACGCGACGCCATGCAAGCCGATTTGCTGGTGAAGGCCTACGTCCTCTCGCTTGCACAAGGCTTTGAGCGGATCTTTTGGTTCGAGGCCCGAGGGCCGGCTTACGGCAAAGGCACCGATCACGGGGTCATCCGCCCGGACTGGACGCCGCGACCCGCTTACGACGCACTTCGGACCATGACGACGCTGCTAGGGCCGGAGCCGCACTACGTTGGCTGGCTGGATGTGGGCAAAGGCGGCTATGGATTCGTGTTTCAAGGAGACAAGGGGACCGTGCTGACAGCCTGGTCGCCCGCTCACAGACAAATCCAGGCTAAGTTCGACGGCGCCGTGACCGTGACCGACCTTGCTGGCAAACAGTCGGCGCTGCCGGGCGGCCAGGAATTGGCTCTGACAAACGGCCCGGTGTTCATCAGCGATTTACCCGCCGATCTGGTCAAACAGGCTCGGAGCAATGTCGGCAAGCCTTATCCGTGGGCCGGCGATTATGCCAATGCCAAGGTGGTTTCGTGCCGCTTGGCGGCCGCCAACACCGAAGACGGCCTGCAGCAGGTCAATCCGAAGACGACGGTGGTCGTGAAGGACGGCAGCGATGCCTATCGCCGCCCGGATTTCGCCGACCCCGATCTGAAAAATGAGGGCCGTTACATCTACTTCCGCGTCGATCCCCAATTCGTCCCCTTCGGGACCAAGGAGTTGGAGATCACGATTGCGGCCAAACGCTTGGCGCCGGACAAGGATGCGGGGATGGGCCTCTGCTATGAGTCGGCGAAGGGCTATACAGGTGTGCAAGG
>DATKHW010000700.1:0-5739 GCA_035546275.1 Gemmataceae bacterium | reverse complement strand
GCAGCAGCGCGCTCGCCTGCTCGCCGAGCGGGGGCGGTGTTCGGCTCGACACGGTCAGGATGCTACGCGCACGGCCGCAAGCTCGGCCTCGCTGAGGTTGCGCGGATGGTGGCAGGCGGGCGCGCGGCCGCCTGGGTATCGCGCAAGCGGCGGCTGCACGCGCGCACAGATCTCGCTCGCATGCGGGCAGCGTGGGTGAAAGCGGCAGCCCGGCGGCGGCGCGGTCGCGCTCGGCGGCTCGCCGGCAAGCGGCGCCGCCGGGGCAGCGGCGCCCGGGCCGGCCGCGGGCACTGCGGCGAGCAGCGCCTGGGTGTAGGGGTGCACCGGCGCGCGGCAGAGCTCCTCGGCGGGCCCGCTCTCGACGATCTTGCCGAGGTACATCACCGCCGTGCGATGGGCGACATGCCGCACCACCGGCAGGTTGTGCGAAATGAATAGATATGCAACGCCCAAACGCTTTTGCAGATCCATCATCAGGTTAATGATCTGGGCTTGCACGCTCACGTCGAGGGCCGACACCGGCTCGTCGGCGACGATGAGGCGGGGATTGAGCGCGAGCGCGCGGGCGATGCCGACGCGCTGCCGCTGACCGCCGCTGAACTCGTGCGGATGGCGGCGGGAGTATTCGGGCCGCAGACCGACCATGTCCAATAGCTCGGCGACCCGGTTGGGTATCTCCGATCGCGGACAGGCGCGGTGGATGAGCAGCGGTTCGGCGATGGTTCGGCCAATGGTGAAGCGTGGATTGAGCGACGAGAAGGGATCCTGAAAGACGATCTGCGCGTGCCGTTTGAAGTGGTGCAGGGTCGCCCCACGGAGCTGCGAAACGTCTTTGCCCATGAAGTGGATAGCGCCTGCCGTCGGCTTCATCAGGTGCAGCACGCAGCGGCCGGTGGTCGTCTTGCCGCAGCCGCTTTCGCCAACCAGCGCGAAGGTTTCTCCTTCTCCGATCGTGAAACTCACATCATCGACGGCGCGGACGGCGCCGAAGTGCTTCACCAGGCGCCGAACTTCCAAGAGCGCGGTCATGACAGCGTCTCCAGGGCGCGGCAGCAGCGCGCCAGCCGACTCGGCTCAACTTCGCGCAGCGCCTGAGGCGCCTGGCAGCGATCGACGGCGTGCGGACAGCGCGGGGCGAAACGGCAGCCGGCCGGCAATCGCGCCAGGTCGGGGACAGTCCCTTCCAGGGAATACAGCCGGCGTTCGCCGTTCTCCGCCAACCCCGGCGCCGACCGCATCAGCCCGCGCGTATAGGGATGCAGCGGTCGCGCGAACAGACTTTTCACATCCGCGTATTCCACGATTTGGCCCGCGTACATGACCGCCACATCGTGGGCCATTTCCGCGACGACGCCGAGGTCGTGCGTGATAAGCAGAATGGACAACCGGCGATCCGCTTGCAGCTGGAGCAGCAGGTCGATGATCTGGGCCTGGAGGCTGACGTCCAGCGCCGTGGTCGGCTCGTCGGCGATGAGCAGCGCGGGTCGGCAGGCGATGGCTTGCGCGATGGTGACGCGCTGGCGGAGTCCGCCGCTCAACTGGTGCGGATACTCGCGGGCGCGCTGGGCCGGATCGGGGATGCCGACCTCGCGCATGGCTTCCACGGCCCGCGTCCAGGCTTCGCGCCGCTTCAGTTTCTCGTGCAGACGCAGCCCCTCGGCAATTTGTTCGCCGACGGTGTAAACCGGGTTGAGCGCGGTAAGCGGATCCTGGAAGACCATCGCCAGGTCCTTGCCGCGGATGGCGCAAATCTCGCGTTCCGTCAGCCGGGTCAGCTCGCGGCCGCGGACCGCGATGGAGTCGGCCTGGATCGTGGCGCCCGGCGGGACCAGACGGAGCAGGGCCAGGCCGATGCTGGTCTTGCCGCAGCCGCTTTCGCCGACCAGGGCCAGGGTGCGGCCTTCCTCCAGCGTGAACGAGGCGTGGTCCACGGCGTGGAACGACTGGCGGCCCAGCTCGAAACGGACGGACAAGTTTTGGACGTTCAGGAGCGGCATAAGGCTACTGAATCCGCGGATCGACCAGGCGATACACAAAATCAACGACGATGTTCGCGCCCACGACCATCACCGCGGCGAACAGCACCGTGCCCATGATCATCGGCACGTCCATCGTCAGCACCGCTTGGAGCGCCAGCGCTCCCAGTCCCGGAAGCGCGAAGATGCTTTCGGTGAACACGACGCCGGCCAGCAGCCCCGCAATGTCCAGCGCCAGCACTGTCAGCACCGGAATCAGGGCGTTGCGCAGGGCGTGCTTGAACAGCACCACCGGCTCCGACAGGCCGCGGGCGCGGGCGGCCCGAATGTAATCCTGGTTCAGCACCTCCACCATGTTGCTGTGAACGAGCCGGGCGTAATAGCCGGCCCCCACGATGCCGAGCGTGAGCGACGGCAGCACGAGACTGTCCCACCGGAAGAAGCCGGCCACCGGCAGGACGCCGTCGCGATAGGCGATCTGGTATTGCAGCAATCGCCCCAGCCAGAACGTCGGCAGCGAGATGCCGATCATAGCCAGGATCAGGGTGAGCCAGTCGATCGGCTTGCCGCGGTGCCTCGCCGTCAGCACGCCCACCGGCACGCCGACGATCAGCCAGATCGCCACGCCGCCAAGCGACAGAAACAGCGTGCTGGGGAAGCGGATCAGGATGGCCTCCGTGACGCGCTCGTGGGTCACGGGCGACGTGCCGAGGTCGCCGCGCAGGACGCCCCACAAATAACGGCCGTACTGCACCCAGAGCGGGTCGTTCAAGCCGAGTTCCTGGCGCATGCGATCGCGCGTCGCCTTGTCGGCCTTCGGTCCCGTGATGGCCGCGACGGGGTCGGCGGGGATAGCGTGCGTGATGACGAACACCAGCATCGACACGCCGAGCAGCGTGACGACGCTCTGAACCAGCCGGTTGAGGATGCGGAGGATGCGTCGCGTCATGGCGGTGTGATCGACAGTTTGTCGTACTTGACGAGCCAGACCGGGTGAATGTGGAAGCCGGTCACCCACGTCTGGCGGAGCCAGATCTCCTGGACGTCCACCACCGGCACGACTGCGGCGTCTTCTTCCACGATCCTCTTCTCCGCCTCGGCGTACTGCTCCATCCGTTTGGCCGGGTCGTGCTCCTTGCCGGCCTGGTCCATCAGCTCGTCCGCCTTGTCGCTGTGGTAGAAGGAGAGGTTGTTACAGTCCGAATCCGTGATCGAATTGCTGGAAAACAGCTGGTAGAGGAAGTCGCTTGGGTCGGGGTAGTCCTGGTACCATCCCCCGTAGCAGAGGGGCGCGGTTTTGTGCTTGCCCGTCATGGCCTGGTACACGTCGAAGTTGACCGCGTTGACCTCCACCTTCCGAAAGCCGACCGCCTTGAGGTCTTGCTGAATCACCTCCGCGATGCGCTCGCCGGAGCTTTCCTCATTCGACACCCACAGGGCGAGTGAATCGGGCACGCCGTCCGCGTAGCCGGCTTCCGCGAGGAGCCGTTTCGCCGCCTTCGGGTCGTAGGGGCAGCCGAGCACCTGCGATTTGTACCCCGGCATCTGCGGCGGAACCACGCCCTTCGCGGGGACGTAGCGGTCGTTGCTGACCTGGGCGATGCGCTCCTTGTCGATGGCGTAGCGCAAGGCCCGCCGCACCAGCCGGCCCTTCTCGCCGGCGAACGGCTCCATTTCGCAGTTGATCCAGAGATAAAACGCTCCGTTGAAGACCAGCTTTTCGAAGCACGGCTGCCAGCGCGGGTCGTGCTTCAGCCGGACGTAGGCCGCCGAAGGGATGCGGTTCATGAGGTCCAGCTCGCCGCGCTCGAACATCATCTGCTTGGTGAGGTCGTCCAGGCCGAACCGCACTTCCAGGGCCTGCAACGCCGGCGCGTGTTCCGCGTCCCAGTAGTGCGGGTCGCGCTCGAGCCGCAGGCGCAGGCTGCGCCGCCATTCCTTCAGGACGAACGGCCCCGTCCCGACCGGGTGGGCGGTGAACTGGTCCTTGCGCTCCTCTTGCGGGTACTTTTCAATCTCCTCACGAGGCACGGGGGCGAAATAGGTCATGGCGATGACGTAGGGAAACGTCTGGTCGGCGTGCGTCAGCTTCACCTGGAACCTGCGGGCGTCGGGGGCGCTCAATCCCGAAACGGCGTCCGCTCGGGGGACCTGCTGGTCTTCAGCGGTCAAGTCCTGATGCGCCTTCTGCTTGTCCTCGACGCTGCGCCAATCGCTGTACTCCTTCGCCCCGGCGATCAAATCCTTGACATACGACTGGCCCGGCGACACGGTGGCCGGGTCGAGCACGCGCGTCCAGGAATAAACGAAATCCTCGGACGTCAGCTCGCGCCCATTGGAGAAGCGGACGCCTTTGCGGAGGTGGAAAGTGTAGGTCATTCCATCCGCCGAGACGTCGGGCATAGACTCGGCCAGGAGCGGAACGAGGTTCACGCCGTCGTCGTAATCGAGCAGCGACTGGCACATCGTGCGGACGAATGGGATGCTGTCGGTGTCGTTGGCGAGGGCGGGGTCGAGACTTTTGAAGTCGGCATGAGCGCCGAAGCGCAGCGTGCCCGGGACCCATCCGGTCGTCGGCGGCGGCGGCGTAGCGTCCTGCTGACAGCCCGCCAGCAAACCCAGGATCAGCGCGAGGCCCGTCGCGGGGACGGCGAAGCGGTGCGCCACGTCACGCCCTCCTCTTATGGTGGGGGTCCAGCACGTCCTGCAAGCCCTGGCCGAGCAGGTTGAATCCGAGGACGGCCAGCACCACGGCGACGCCGGGCGCCAGCACCAGCGACGGCGCCACGGTGAAATAGGGTTGACCGTCGGAAATCATCGTGCCCCAAGACGGGGCCGGCGGCGGGACGCCGACGCCGAGATAGCCAAGCCCGGCCTCCAGCGCGATGGCGCCGGCCGTACTCATGGCCGACAGAACGATGATCGCCGGCAGCACGTTGGGCAGGATGTGCATCCAGAGGATGCGCGTGCTGGAGCAGCCGACGGCACGGGCCGCCTCGACGAAGGCTCGCTCCTTCAGGGCCAGCACCTGGCCGCGCACCACACGGGCGATGCCCGTCCAGCTGACGACGCCGATGACGAGAAGGATACTCCAGATGCCCTTCTCGAAGGGGATCATTTTCCAGGGATGCGACGTCCACGGCGGTATGTCGATGTGCGTACCCGTCTGGATCAGCCCGGCCATCGCCAGCGCCAGCAGCAGGGCGGGCACGGCCATCATGATGTCCGTGAACCGCATCAGGATCACGTCTGCGCACCCGCCGTAATAGCCGGCATAGAGGCCGATAACGACGCCGATCGCCACGGCCACCAGCACGGCCGCGAGACCGACAGTAAGCGATATTCGCGATCCATATAAAATGCGCATCAGCACGTCGCGGCCGAGGCTGTCGGTGCCGAGGGGATATGGCCGCGACGGCGGCAGCGGCATCCCGTCGGCGTCGAGGCCGTCGGGGTATTGCTGGATGGCTTTGTCGTAGGGAGCGACGAGGGGCGCGGCCGCGGCGAACAGGAACAGCAGACCGACCACGACGACGCCGGAGACGAGCAGCGGACTGGCCAGGGCCTTGCGCCAGAACGGCGTCGGTTTCGGCAGCGCGGCTTCGGCGGCGGGTTGCATGGATGTCCCGATGACGGCCTGCCCACTGCCGGAGAGGGGACGGGGGAAGGAAGATTTCGGCGGGCGGTCTTTCGTGATTATGACAGACGGGAAGGCGGATACAAGAGCGAGGGCGAGCGGCGGGGGGGGGGGGGGGGGGGGGGG
>DATKHW010000699.1:0-15080 GCA_035546275.1 Gemmataceae bacterium | reverse complement strand
CACGCGGCGGCAGTCAGGTTCCAGCCGGGTTGGCGAGGAAGCAGATGGCTGTCGTCGCGGAAGGTATTGTTGCCGAGGTTCGTGTAAAGCTTCGGGCCGTCCGGCGTGGCCAGCAGCAGGTCGGGTTTGCCGTCGCCGTTGTAGTCGGCCCAGACGGCGGCCCGGCAGCCGGTCGTCAGGCCGGGCAGGCTGATCTCGTTGAGCGAATCGCCGCCGTTCTTGAGCAGGGCGACGCGGCCGGCGCCGGCCAGGAGAACGTCCGGCTTGCCGTCGCCGTCCACGTCGAGGCAGCTGACCGCCTGGGCGTCGGCGTCCACTCTAGTCAGAGCGGAAATGTGCGTGAAGCCCGGCATGCCGTTGAGGCGGCGGAAGTCCTCGGCGCCGAAGCCGACGAAGTCGCGCTTCTCGTTGTAGTCGAGCTTGAGGCTGGCCCGCACGCGCTCCATCTTGCCCTTACGGAGATGCAAATCCTCCTTGTTGCCGTCGGCCATGCACGGCACGATCACTTCCTTGCCGGTAAGCATTTCGGCGACGAGGCCGGCCATTTTTTCGGGGTTGCCGCAGAAGCTGCGCAGCAGGAACGGCTCGCCGTGCGTCAGGTTCCACCACTCGCCGCCGTTGCCGGTCTGGTACCAGTAGTTGCCGATGCAGGTCTCGCTCTCGCCGCCGTTGTGGCAGAAGACGGCCATCTTGCCCGGCTCGGCCCACTCCATGATGTACTGCCACTCGCGCGGGTTGTAACCGCCGCGGCCGATGTTGTGCTTGATGAGGTCGGTTGGGTGGACCCCCTTGATGTCCTTCACCTTGCGGAAGATGATAAGGTTCTTTTCCTTGTCCACTTTTTCGACCTGCATCAGCACGATATTGGTGGACAGGTTGACGATCATGCCCATGCTGTGCGGCGCCTCGACGTAGGCGCGGACCGGCGGCGGGAAGGCGGCGGCCAGAAGCAACGCCAGAAGGGCGAGCAATCGTCGGGTGGTCATGGGTTCCTCCGTCATCGTCCGGTTCGGTGTTGCAATATATGTATTAGTGCTCCGCCGGCCTGCCTATCACGAATGCAGCCGCCTCTGCGAATGTAGGACAGAATCTCTCGACAACCATGGAAGACGCGAGGCACTCGAACGTCTTCTCCTTGAGCGTGACGATGAAGTGCCTTGAGTTGCGGTCCTTCATCCAATCCGGTTCAATTCCGCGGCCGCCCCAAATTCGCCGAGCCGACGCGACCTGCTGCCCATCTACCTCTGCCGCCCACGCCGAATCCACGACCTCAAGGATCGAACTCGCGGCCTCGGCCATCCCGCAGTGGTAGAGTGGGTGTTCCGGCAGTCCCTCATCATTCGGGTAGCCGAACTTGGCCATCACGCAATGGTGACATTCAACGACAGCGACGCCTAGGTCATCCAGGTATCCGGACGGGCCTACGGCCTTCGACACGGCAAAAAACAGCAGGTACGTCGCCCAGCCGTCTTGAATAACTGTCTCGGCCGGCACTGACGGCGACGGCTCACAGCCGATGTCGTAGGGCCGTACCCGCGCAGTCATGCAACCTCCCGCATCGCAGGGTGCCATGCTTTCGCGGCGATTTACCGACGGCACCGGTCCTCAAAGGACTGGTCCAGCCGCGAAAGCATGTCGTCCCCGACCGGCATGCTTTCGCGGCTGGACGCACCCAGGAACATCCATCACGCCTGGAAATCGCCGCGAAAGCATGGCACCCAACACGTTGTCCATGTTGCAGGTCACAAGCGGTAATCATCCCTTCTTCAACTCCGCCAACCGCTTCTTCGCCGCATCGGCCTGCTCGCTGTCCGGGTACTCGCGGATGACGCGCTCCAGCAACTTGCCCGCCTGGTCGGACTGGTTGTTCTCGGCGAAACCGCGCGCCGCCTCCATCAGCGCCAGCGCGCTCAATTTCGGGTAGTCATAGGTGAACGGCACCACCAGGAGCGCCGTCGTCGCCTCGGGATAGCGCTTCTGGGCCAGTCGGCACTGGCCGATGTTCAGCTGGGCGCGGGCGCCGAGTTCCGTCGCCGTCGCCGACGCCACCTGCGCATACAGGTTCACTGCCTCGTCGAAGCGATTCTGATTCTGCAACGCCCAGCCGGCGCCATAGCGGGCCTCGTTCGCCCACGGCCCATTGCCGAAACGATTATAGACCTGTTCATACGCCTGTCGGCTCGGCTCCCACTGCTTTAGCTGGGCCAGGGTATAGCCCAGGCGCAGCAAGGCGCGGTCTGTCAGACCCGGCAGATTTTGCAGCTCTCCTTTGTCCCGGAAGCCGGCGAACAGTTTCACCGCCTCCTCCGGCTTGCCCAACGCCAGCTGGCACTCGCCCGCTCGGTACAGCGCCTGGGGACTCGTCGCGCTTTTTGGGTTGTTCGTGATCGGCGTCAGCAGGTCCAGCGCCTTTTTCGCCTCGCCTTTGGCGAGATAAGCGGCGCCGAGCCGGACCTTGATCTTGTCGGTCAATTCGGCCGACGGCTCCTTGTCCAGGGCCGCCTGCAACTGCTTGATCGACGTATCATGCTCGCCGCGCTCCGACTCCAGCTCGGCCATCTCGAACAACGCATCGGCGTTGATCGCCAGGTCGGGGAAGGCGTTGATGAGCGACGTGTACTCGGCTCGGGCCTGGATCTCCGACGGCTGCAACGGCACGCTGCTCAGCGGCACGTCCGGCGGCGAGACGAACGGCGGCGTCTGGCCGGGCGGCGTCTTGGCGGCGACCTCCTGTTTGCGCTTTTGCCATTGCTCTTGCTGAATCTTGTCGCGGGCGGCCTTCACTTCGAGGTCGGCCAGCGCCCGGCAGGTCCACGCCGCCTCGTAAAACATGCGGGCGCGGACCGGGGAATCGGGCTGCTTCTGCTTCACCTGGTCGGCCTGGGCGTTGAGGTACTGCACCGCGTCGCGCAGGTCCTTGACGCCGTCGTTGAGCAGGTTCTGGGCGGCGGCCGTCTCCTCCGGCTTGAGGTTGGGGGTCGCCAGTTTCTTCTGAGCGTCGGCGACCTTCTGCTGGCCGTCGTCCCGCAGACACTGGCCGAAGCGCAGTGCGGCCTCCGCTGCTTCGGGCCGCTCTGGCGCGGCTTTCACCACCTGGTCGAAAATGCCCCGCGCCTCCTGCCGCTTGCCGGCCTCGCGCAGCGCGACACCGTGGTGATACTGCAGCAGCGTGATCCAGGCGGCGTGGGCCGGGTCGGCCTGGAGCTTCGGCTCCCACTGCTGCCGGGCCTGCGCCAGCACGTCAGCCGCCTGCTGGGCCTGGTTCTGACTGCGCAAGAGCGTCGCCAGCTCCAAGATCGCCATCGGCGCGACAAGGGAGCTCTTGAGCGGATCCTGGTTCGTGAAACGGCGCAGCTCGTTCATGGCGCCGCCGATGTCCTTCTGCTGGGCCATGCACTTCGCCCGCTCAAATATTGCTTGGGGAACCAGATCGCTTTTGGGGTACTTCTGGAGCATCTGCTCGTAGGACGCGCGGGCGCTGCCAAGCGCCTTGGCCTGGTCGGGCGGCTGCACGAGCATGGCCGCCAGCCGCTGCCGGCAATAGCCGAGCTTGAGCAAGGCGTCGGGCGCCTGTGGACTGTTCGGCTGCCCGGCCGCGAAGGCGTCGAGCAGCCCGATCGCCGTCTGCAGCGACTCCTGCAGCTTGCCGGCCGCCACCGCATCGTCGGCGTTGGCAGGGGCCGAGCGGATGATGCAGTCGGCCAGTTGATACGGCACGACCGCCAAGTCGCCGGTGCGGTCGGCGGGCGCGATCGCCTCCAGAATCGACCTCGCCTTTTCCAGATCGCCCTTCTGGTAATAGGCCACGCCGAGGCCGTAGCGGGCCAGGTTCACGTTCGGCGATTCGGGGAACTTGTCCACCAGCGCCTGGTAGCGCTTGATCGTCTCGTCGAGCCATCTCGCCGTTTCGCGCTGCCTTTCTTGTGGATTCGGCAGCTTGTCGGCGGCGAGGGCGCTGAAATAAGCGTTCTCGGCGTAGCGAAACAGCACGCCCGGCAAGAGCGGGCTGACCGGGTAGCTGGTACGGAAGCGCTCGCACGTCTTATCCGACTCGGCGTAATTGCCGCCGAGATGCTGGGCGGCGGCCAGGTCCTGGACCACCTCCTCCTCGCGCGCGGGCAGCAGCTTCTCATTGAGGACCTGGTTATAGGTGTTGATCGCGTCGCCGAATTGCTTGGCGAGCTGCTGGGCGTCGGCCAATTCCAGCAGAATCTCGCCGCGGCGCGTCTTCGCCTCCGGATCGGCGCCGGCGAGCTGATTGGCGCGGTCGGCGGCGTTGCGGAACGAGTTCTGGGCGTTCTTCACCGCCTGGTCGTAGGCCTGTGGGTTGTTTGGATCGGCGCCCCCAACTTGCGCTTTGCCGATCCACAATAGCGCCTGATCGGCAAGTCGCGGCTCCTTGTCCGCCACGGTTTGCAGCGTCTTCAAAGCGTCGCCGAACTGCTTCATCTGCACCTGGCAGAAGCCTTGCCGCAGCTGGGCCTCGGCGACAAGCGCCGACGTCGGGAACTGCTGCACGAACGCGTTCAGGCGGGTCAGCGCCTCCGAGCATTTGCCGTCCTCGTACTGCATGACGCCCAGGAAGAACGTGGAGCGGGCCACGTAATCCGGCGGCGGATCGCGCACCAGCGCCTCCATCCGGGCCTTCTCATCGGGGTCGTTCTTGAAGCGGTCGGCCTGCTTGAGCGTCTCGGCGGCCTCCAGCTTCATCTTGGCGTAATCGTCGAGAACGCCCTGATACTGCTGCATGGCCTCGGCGCGCTGGTTGTTCTTGGGGTCGTTGTGATAGATTCGCGCCAACAAATAGCGGGCATGGCCGCCGTAAACCGGATCGGTGAACGGGGCCAAGTCGGTCAGCGACCGGCCGGCCGCCTGGTCGTCGTGAAGCTGGAAGCAAGCGAAGCCGTGATAGTAGAGGCCGAGGCCGTGATAGCGGCTCTTGGCGAGGAGCTTGTCCGTCGTAAAGATCTCGACGGCTTCCCGCGCGCCCTTGGGATCGAGCAATCGCAACCGCATCTCGGCCAGGTCGCAACGGGCGCGGGCGGACCATTCCAGGTCGATCGGCAATTCCTTGGCATCGGCGTCGGGCGGCTTGACGCGGGCGCTGAAAGCGGCCTGGGCGGCGGCGAATTGCTTGGCGGCCTCGTCGAATCGGCCGCGGGCCTGGTCCTTGAACTGCTGGGCCTGCGGCGGCTGCGCGGCGGCCTGGGCCAGGAACTTCACGCCCTGCCCGCGCTCGGCCAGGCCGAGATAATAGAGATAAAACGGGTAATCGGGAGCGTCCTTGGCACCCGCCAGCGGCTGGAGCTGCTCGACGGCGGCGTTGTAGTCCTTGTCGGGGCCGTCGAGGATTGCCAACGCGAGGCCGTAATGGGCCGCGGCGGCGTCCTTGTGGTTGGGGAATTTCGCCAGGAACTCGCGGAACCGGCCGGCGGCGAAGGCGAAATCCTTGGTGTTGTAGGCCGTTTTGGCGCTGGTCAGCAGCATGTCGGCGGCCTGGTCCGGCGTCACCTGCTGCGCGGGCAGGGCCGCGGCGCCGAGGAGGACGGCGGCGACGGCCAGGCGGGCCGGGGCTTTCCAAAGGGAAACGGGCATCCGTAGACCTCCCGGTGATTGGATAGCGATGGGGGCGATTCGACGGGACGTTTGGGGTGTGTCCTCTCCTGTCGCGGCCGTCATGGCCATGCGTCCCGCCGCCGCCGCCTCTGTTACAGACGAAATGGCGGCCGGCAAAGGCGGGAAGGGGATCGAAAAAGCATCCGTCCTGCATGGGAGCGGTCGGCGGCGGACGCACCGGGCCGTTCAGAAGCCCGGAGTGCGGGGATGGGGCGTCGCCGAAGCGCTCGCTTGGTTCGTTCTCCGCGGCCAAGGTCCGTGGGGCGACGCAGCGGCGCTGCGTCATGGGATGAGCCCCAGTATCCTCGCATTGTGTCGAGTCAGGGGGGCCACGTCAAACAAAAAGAAGGGAAAACGCGCGTGCGGGGCGCCGAGGGACGCGGTTCACGGCACCGGGGCGCCGCTCTGCAGCACGAAGAAGCGCACCGCTTCTTCCGCCAGGAGCTGAACAGGTTCCAGATGAACGTCCGGATTGCGAACCGTGCCCGTCACACGCAGGTGAATAACACGATTGGACAGGAGCGCGCTCGCCTCCAGCAGCAGCGAAACCGGGATCGGGCCGACCGCCGGGATGCGCAACCCGATGGCCCGAAGGAAAGCGGGGTTGTAGCCGACTTGGCCGGTTTGCCCCGTCACATCCAGATCGAGGCGGCCCTGGGTGTTGACGGTTCCGACAATAGCCATCCGCAAAAGCGAGCTGCTCAGGGTCAGCCGCTGCACCCGAAAGACGCCGCGCGACAGCCGGCCGCGCAGATCGCCTTTTTCGAAAGTCGTCGCCGATTGGCCCGGCGCCACGAACGGAACCAGCGCGCTCAGCACGGGAATCTCCAATGCTTGCGAATCGGCCAACGTCGCATTCACCGTCGCGTTCAAATCGTCCAGCGACTGCACGGCGTCGCCGCTGAAATCGACGCGGCCGGTCACGCGCCCCACCAGGTAGGAACCAAGCTGGCCGCCCGGCTTCACAAGCGACCGCACCTCGGCGTTGTTAAAACGGGCGTAGCCTTCGAGCCGCGGCGGCTCGCCGCCGGCCCAGTCCAGCTCGGCCTGGACCGTCGCTCGGCCGCCGGCCAACTGGGCGTTGGCGTCGCGGATCGCGGCCCGTCCGCTGCCTCGCGCCGGCGAGAATTCAAAGGTCACCGGCACATGCAGCTCGTCCACCGCGGCGCCGAACACGCGGCCGCGCGTCAGGTCCGCTTCGCCGCTGCCGTGCCAGGTGCGACCGAAGTTGCCGCGCAGCCGCACATCGACCGGCCCCAGCACCTGCGCCGCGGCGCCGGGATAGGACGCCAGCAGCGCCGACGCATCGACTTGCTCCAACTGCAGGCGGAAATAGCCCCTTTCCGGATACTGCAGGTTGTAGACGACCGTCCCGCGGAGGCCGCCCTGGCCGAGGGAAGCGTTCACATTGCGCACCTGCACCGTCTGGTTTTTCAGCAGCAAGTCGGCCGTGAGACTGTCCGTCAGCACCGCGTCGCCGAGCCGCAAGTTGCGCACATTCAACGTCCCCGTTCCGGTCAGGGCGTTGTCCGCCCCGAGCTGGAAGGGCAAGTCGATGTCGGCGCGGCCGTGCAAATGGCTGAGAGCGGCGCCCAGGCCGAGAGCTTGCGACAAACGGGAGAGCTGGATTCCGGTAAAGCGGAACCTTCCGCTGCCGATGGGTTGGTCCTTGTCCGGCGCAGCCCCATCTCCGCCGCCGGGGGGCGGCGTCTTCTCCTCGGCAGCGATGAACGGAATCTTGCCGTCCAGCGTGAAATGCCCGCCCAGGCTGTCGCCCTTGAGGTGATACTCGGCGACGCCGGCTTTGTAATCGACGTCGGCGTGGACGTTGTCCGTCGGGATGTTCTGCACCATCATGGCCTTGGAGCTGAGGTCGATCTTGCCGGTCGCCTGCCGTTGTCCGTCGGGGCCGGCGGCCGGGATCGTCGCCTGGACCGATCCGGACGCCTTGCCCTGCACGCGCAACGGCATCGACGGCAGACTCTTGGCCAGCGCCTGCAAGTCCACGTCGTCGAGCTTCACGTCCACGGCGCCGCCTGCCCCGGACCGCACCGGCACGTCAGCGGAGCCGGTGATGTCGCCCTGGTACAGCTTCGCTTTCAGGTCGCTCAGCTTCACGTGGTCGCGGTCCATGTCCCACTTGAGCGACAGCGAATCAACCTTGAAGCGGTCCAGCGCCAGGTCGGATCCGCTTGCCGTTCCCGAGGCGGACAACGCGAAGGGACTGAGCGCCCCATGCACGTCGGCCGTCGCATCAGCGGCGCCTTGCACGTCGAACGGCGGCCGGACGTCCGGCGCCAGCCGCTGGGCCGCCGCCAGATCCAGCCCCTTGACCGACAGCCTCCCGTTGTACTTCCACGGCGAGGCCAGCGTCAGCGAAGCGTCGCCGGTCACCGCCGCCTTCTCCAGCGTGGCCTTCAGGCCGGATACTTTCGCGGTCCCCCCGTCCACCGACACGTCCGCCGACGCGGCCGTCAGCGCCGCACCGTAAACCGCAATGCGATCCGACGAGACGTTCCCTGATGCGTGCCAGGTCGTCGGATCGGTGGGCGTCTTCACCGATCCCCGCAGCTCGACGCGGCCGGAGAAAGAACCTTCCGCCGCGCCGCCCGCGCCCGGCAGGCGGCTCAGCAGCACGTCCAACGGGAAATGATCGACGCGCAGGTTCCCGGACAGGTCGCCCAGCGGCGCCACCTGCACCCGGCCCGTCCCCTCAAATGCGCCCGCTCCCGCTCCCTGCCCTCCCCCCCCGGGCGGGGGGGGCGCCAAGGCTTTCCCTTTCAGCTCCAGCATCTCCAAAACGCCGTCGGCCATTTTCATCTGCGCTTCCACGTCCGCCAGTGCCACGCCGGCCACGTTCAGCGTCGGCAGATTGGCCGTGCCGCTCATGCGGTAGTTCTTCAGATCCTCCGGCGTGTTGATCGGGATTTCCGCGTGGACCTTGAACGTCAGCCGACCTTCTAGGGCAAAGGGGAGCTGGAACTTCAGGCGCTGCAGCAGCTGGGCGAGGTCGATGTCTTGCAAGCCCAGGTCCATCGTCAGATACTCGGGCGGCGGCTCCGGCGCAGTAGCCGGCCGCAGCCAGGTTCCGACCAGCTTCACGCCCTTGCCGAGCGCGGCGAGTCCGCTGTTGGTCGCCGAGGCCGTCCCTTGCACCATCCAGCGAGCCAAGTCCACCGGCGCCGCCGCCGGCGCTTCCGCAGGCGGCGTGGCGAGGCCGACCGTCGCCGCCAATGCCGTCGCCATCAAACTGGGCCGCGGATTCAGGGACACATTGCCGAGTTTGCCGTTCCGCGTGCCAAGCGTCAGCTTGATCGGCGCCGGTTGCGGTTTGCCGTCGAGCGTCACATTGTCGATCTCCCCTTGGCCGGTCCCGCTGACGTGGACCTTGCCGTTCTCCACCGTGACGCGGATGTCGGCCGCCTTGCCGTGGAACACGCCGTCCGGTTTGTAATCCTTGAGGAATTCCGGCAGCAGCGCATCGACCCACGTTTTCGGCAATTCGTGCCAGACGATCTTGTCCACGCTCACGGTCGAAAACGTCAGCACCCAGGCCGCCTGGCGGAAATCGAGGTCGGCGTCCGCGGCCACGTCGCCGCCGGCGAACTTGCCGTGGACGCCGCGGAGCTGCACCAGGTTGTCGTCCACGACGACCTGACCGGCCGCGTGATCGGCGTTCATTTCGATCGACGGCGCCTGAACCGTGGCGTCCTGGGGATCGCACTGCACCCGATAGTGAAACCTCGGGTGATCGGCCAGCTGCAAACGGAGATTGAAGTTACAGGGGGTTTTCCCCTCCACTATCACCTGTTGCCAGACCACCGGCGCCACGAAGGGCAGGCCGGTCAGGCGGTCCTTATCCACCGTCACATTCTTGGCGTCAAGCGTCAGATCGATGGCGCCGGATTGGCCGGCCAGACCGCCGCTCAGCGACCAGTCGCCCCAGAAGGGATCCGTCACGGCGCCGCCGGCCTTGAGATCGGCGCCGTTGGGCGTGAGGTCGCCCTTGATCCCCTGGACCAGCATTGCCTTGCGGCCGTCCTGGTTGATCGTGAGCTTGCCGCCTTCAATGTGCAGGCGCGGCATAGGGCCGCCGGTGCTATGCGGCTTGGGCAGGCGCGTGACCAGGTTGCCGTCCGCGTCGAAGTGCAAGGCGATCGACGCGCCGGTCAGCGTCACATTGGTCGGCGACTTGCCGGCCAGTACGTCCACGGCGGAAAGGTCGGCGGAGGCGCCGTCCACCACGACGATGGGGGCCTTTCTGCTGTCGTCGCCTGGCTCGAAGATGCGCAGGCCGTGCAGCGTGCTGCCGCCGAACAAGCCGACGTCGGCGGATTGCACCTCGACGGGGGCGCCGAGCATGGTTTGCAGCCGGTCTTGCACCTGGCGCGTGACCGCCCCCGACGAGAGGTAGAGGCGCGCCGCAATGTAGAGTCCGACGACCAGGAGCAAGAGGACAAGGACGACGACGAGCGCCACGCGCCGGAAACGCTTCATGGGACGGCCTCCGTGGACAGGCGTACCCCAGCAGAAGCCGGGGACGCCCTCGATGAGAATCTTATCCGCGCTTTGCGCCGCCCGGCGGGCCGAATCGGCCGCGAATCCGGGCAAAATCGGCGTGACAGGGTTGATTGCAAGGCCGGCGCCGGTGCGAACGGAAAAGTCAGGGTCGATGGATTTCACCGCGGAGAACGCAGAGAGCGCGGAGAAGACAAAAACAGCGCCGAACGGTTGGCCGGCGCTTGTCGCGCCCGTCGCCGTCGGGTTACAATCAGCCGTCGCCGAGCTGCACACGCCTCAAGAGGGACGCCGTCGATGCAATACGTCTATTTCACGAAGTCGCTGAAGGAATTGGACGTCAAGGGCGTCGCCGCCTTCTGCAAAGAGGTCGGCGTGGACGGCGTCGATCTGACGGTGCGGAAAGGCTACCCGGTCAACCCCGACAACGCCGCGACCGCGCTGCCGGAAGCCGTGAAGCTCTTCAAGGACTCCGGCCTGATCCTCGGCCTGGTCAGCATCGACACGGACGTGAACGACCCGGACTCCAAAACGGTCAAGGCCGTATTCGACGCCTGCGCCAAGGCGGAAGCGCCTGCTGTGAAGATCGGCTATTTCCCCTACAAGCCGCCGTTCGACGACGCCGTCAAGGACGCCCGGTCGCGGTTGACTGGCTTCGCCAAGCTGGCCGAGCAAAGCAAGCTCCGGGCGTGCTACCATACCCATTCCGGGGCGAACCTCGGCAATAACTGCGCCTGCCTGCGGACGCTGTTGCAGGACCTGGACCCGCACCATGTCGGCGCCTACGTGGACACCGGCCACACGGCCGTCAACGGCGGCCCGATCCGGATGGAGCTGGACATCATCCGGCCTTGGCTGTCGATGTTGGCCATCAAAGATATGCTGTGGAGCAAGGACGACAAGAAGGGCTGGAAGTACGACGTCGTGCCGGCCGGCGACGGCATCGTCCGCTGGGATGACGTCGCCTTGGCGGTGAAGGAGAGCAAGTTCAACGGCACGATCAGCCTGCACGCCGAATACGAAACGAAGGACATGGATGAGCGCAAGGCGCTGGCGAAGCGCGAGCTGGAGTTTTTGAAGAAGCTGCTGGGATGACGGCATCCCGATGCGAGCACCCAGCGCCAGCATGTGCCCCGTCGGAATCACTTGCTGGCGCTGCGTGCTGCCGGACCCAAACGGAGCAATCCCCATGACCCACCCCACCCGACGCGATTTCCACAAAGCCGGCGCCGCCGGCGTCCTCACTGCGCTGTCCGCCGGCCGCGTCCTCGGCGCCAACAGTCGCATTCGCCTCGGCTTCATCGGCCTGGGCAACCGCGGCGACCAGGTCCTCGACGCATTCCTCCCCCACAACGACGCCGAGATCATCGCCCTGTGCGACCTCTATCAGCCCTATCTCGACTTCGCCGCCAAGAAGGCCGGCGGTTCGCCGAAGACGACCAAGAACTACCACGACATCCTCTCCAACAAAGACGTGGACGCCGTGGTGATCTGCACGCCGGACCACTGGCACGCCCTGCAAACCGTCCACGCCTGCCAGGCCGGCAAGGACGTTTATGTCGAATAACCGCTGTCGCTGTGCGTTGAGGAGGGCCGGCGCATGGTCGAAGCGGCCCGTCAGCACAAGACGGTAACGCAGGTCGGTCTGATGCGGCGGTCGTCGGCGTTCTGCCGCGAGGCCTGCGAGTTCGTGCGCAAGGGCGGGATCGGCCAGGTCACGGTCGCCCGCGCCTTCCACATTCAGAACGAATGGCCCAAAGGAATCGGCAACCCGCCCAACGCGGAGGAGCCGAAGGATTTCAGCTGGGACCAGTGGCTCGGGCCGGCGCCGAAGGTCCCCTACAACAAGAACCGCACCTTCTACCGCTTCCGCTGGTTCTACGACTATTCCGGCGGGCAATTGACGAATTTCGGCGTCCACTATCTCGACCTGATCCACTGGGCGCTCGGCCAGGACGCGCCGCTGGCGGTGACGGCGCTGGGCGGCAAATACGCTGTGCAGGACAACCGCGAGGTCCCGGACACGCTGGAAGTGTTGTGGCAGTACCCCGGCAACACGCTGGTGTCGTTCTCGCAGTTCAACTGCACCGCCGCACCGGCCGGGATCAACAGCGGCGAGGTCGAATTGCGCGGTACGAAGGGCACGGTCTACATCCAGAGCAAGGGCTGGATGGTTGTGCCGGACGCGCTCACCGAGCACGAGTTCCCGGTCCACACGCCGATCGACCGCGCCGCGGAGCGCGGCTGGCGCGAGGGCGCCAAGCCGGCGATCGAGCCTCGCACCGTGACGGGCGGCAAGCAGGACACGGCCGACCACGCCCGCAACTTCCTCGACTGCGTCGTGTCACGGCAACCATGCAACGCCGACATCGAGATCGGCCACCGCGACACGTCGGCGGCGCTCATCGGAGAAGTCGCCTTGAAAAACAAGGTGTATCTCGAATGGGATGCGAAAGCGGAGAAGTTCAGCAACAGCGAAGCGGCCAATGCGCGTTTGCGCTATGAGTACCGGCCGCCGTACCAGTTTCCGGCCTAGACCCTGGCGCCCACGCTCTGCGTGGGCGCAAAGTCGGGACGCTCTGCGTCCCGGCCAGTTAGTGGGAGCGACGCGACGCAGAGCGTCGCACCCGCGGGTTCCCACGCGGAGCGTGGGAACCAGGATGAAAAGGAGATAAAACATGTCCTCTGGCAAGGATGAACCGGGGACCGCCGTGATTGCCGCGCCGCCGTCTCGTCGGTCGCCGCTTCGGTTTGTCGCCGCGGCGGCGTCCTATCCGCTGCTCTTCGCCCCCTTTTGGCGCCGCAGCTGGCTGCACCAGATGGGCCGCTGCTTGGTCCTCGTTCTCTACATTTACGTCGCTCTTCTGATCGCGCTGCTGGTCCTCGAAGATCACTTTCTTTACCACGCCGCCTTGGCCTCGGAAAGTTGGACGCCGCCGCCGGCTGGGGTAGCGGTTGAGGACGTGGCGCTCCGCACCGCCGACGGCACGGCCATCCACGGCTGGTGGAGCGTTCCCGACGGCTGGACGCCGGAACGCGGGGCCGTGCTCTATTGCCACGGCAACGCCGACAATCTGAGCCATTGGGGGTCCGAAATACCAATTTGGCAAGCCCGGCTCGGCGCCGGCGTTCTCTTCTTCGACTATCCGGGTTTCGGCAAGAGCGGCGGCGCCGTCAGCGAGGCGGGCTGCTATGCGGCCGCCGACGCCGCCTGCGACTGGCTGACGCAGGAGAAAGCGATCCCCGGCCGGCGCGTCGTGATCGTCGGGCGATCGCTGGGAACCGGGCCGGCCACAGACCTGGCCTCGCGCCGACCATGCCGGGCGCTGATCCTGTTCAGCCCCTTCACGTCGTTTCCGGATCTGGCGCAGGAAAAATATCCGATGTTCCCCGGCCGCTGGCTGGTCCACAATCGCTACGACAACTTGCGCAAGATCACGGCCTGCCGCTGCCCCATCTTCATCGCCCACGGCACGGCCGACGCGCTCATTCCCTTCCACCACGGCCAGCAACTGTTCGCCGCCGCCGCGGCGCCGAAGCGATTTCATGCCATGCCGGGCCTCAATCACGAAGAACCGCCGGACGCCGCGTTTTACGATGACGTGAAGGCGTTTCTGAAGGAAGCGGCGCCGTAGCAGCGCTTCTATTTCTTCTTTTGCTGCGCTTTCTCAATCTTCGCCCAGCTATCGCGCAGGGTCGTCGCCCGGTTAAAGACGAGCACCCCGGCCTTGGAATCGGTATCGACGCAGAAGTACCCCAGCCGCTCGAACTGAAACTGGTCGCCCGGCTTGGCATCCCGCAAGCTCGGCTCCAACCGGCATCTCTTCAGCACCTCCAGCGATTCTGGATTCAGGTTCGCCCGGTAGTCGGCACCTTCCGGGACGTCGTCGGGATCGGGCTTCGTGAAAAGGTGGCTATACAGCCGCACTTCCGCCTCGACGGCGTGGTCGGCTGAGACCCAATGCAAGGTCGCCTTGACTTTCCGGCCGTCGGGGGAGTCGCCGCCGCGCGTCGCTGGGTCGTAGGTGCAGGTCAGTTCGATCGGACGTCCCGTTTCCGGATCGCGTCTGACGCCGGTGCATTTCACGAAGTAGGCGTAGCGCAGCCGCACCTCGCGGCCCGGCGCCAGGCGGAAGAAGTCCTTCGGCGGATGCTCGCGGAAGTCGTCCTGCTCGATACAGAGCGTCCGCGAGAAAGGAACCTGGCGTTTGCCGGCCGCGGCGTCCTCCGGATTGTTGACAGCTTCCAACTGCTCCGTTTGACCCTCCGGATAGTTCTCGATCACCACCTTGAGCGGCCGCAGCACGCCCATCACGCGCAGCGCTCGCTTGTTGAGATCTTCGCGCAGGGAGTCCTCCAGCCACGAGATGTCGATGACGCCGTCGGTCTTGGTGACGCCGATCCGTTCGCAGAATTTGCGGATCGCTTCCGGCGTATATCCACGGCGCCGGTAGCCCGAAATGGTCGGCATCCGCGGATCGTCCCAGCCGCGGACGTGTTTCTCTTGCACGAGCTGGATGAGACGCCGCTTGCTCAGCACCGTGTAGGTGAGGTTGAGCCGGGCGAACTCGATCTGCTGCGGAGCGTAGATGCCGAGGTTCTGGACGTACCAGTCGTAGAGCGGCCGATGATTCTCGAACTCCAGCGTGCAGATGGAATGCGTGATCCTCTCGATGGAATCGGACTGTCCGTGCGCCCAATCGTACATCGGATAGATGCACCACTTGTCGCCGGTGTGCTGATGGCTGGCGTGGAGAATGCGGTACATCACCGGGTCGCGGATGTTGAGGTTCGGATGGGCCAAGTCGATCTTGGCCCGCAGGGTTTTCGAGCCGTCGGGAAACTCGCCTTTGCGCATACGGTCGAAAAGATCGAGGTTTTCCTCGACGGAACGGTTGCGATAGGGGCTCTCTTGGCCGGGTTCCGTCAGAGTGCCGCGCTGCTGG